>NZ_BAABHS010000019.1:0-172863 GCF_039542225.1 Yinghuangia aomiensis
GACGCCCTGCAGCGCGCCCGCGCACTCGACGGCCTGGTCGCCGACGGCCTCGTCGAACCGGTCGCGGACGGCGTCTACCGGCTGCCCACCGGCGCCCCAGTGAACGCCTGACCTGCCCTTCCGCGGGAGCCCGCGGCCGCCCGGAACCCGGCGGCCGCGGGCTCTTCCGCTTCTTGGCTACCGGCGAGTAATCTCCGCGTCATGGACCTCACGACGTATGCGATCCCGGCCTTCGTGCTGCTGCTCGCCGTCGAGATCCTCGCGTACCGGTTCGCCCCGGACGACGAGCAGCGCGGCTATACGGCCAAGGACACCGCGACCAGCCTGTCGATGGGCCTGGGCAGCATCGCGGCGAATCTCGGCTGGGGCGTGCTCGCCGCGCTGGCGTGGGTGGGCGGGTACCACCTGACGCCGCTCGACGTCCCGGGCACGTGGTGGGGCTGGGCACTGGCCGTCCTGGCAGTGGACTTCTTCTACTACTGGGAACACCGGGCGATGCACGAGATCCGCCTGCTGTGGGCGAGCCACGTCGTGCACCACTCCAGCCGCCACTACAACCTGTCCACCGCGCTGCGGCAGAGCTGGACGGGAGCGCACCACCTGGTGTTCATGCTGCCGGTCGCGCTGCTCGGCTTCTCTCCGGCGATGGTGTTCACCGCGTACTCGGTCAACCTGCTCTACCAGTTCTGGATCCACACCGAACGCATCCACACGCTGGGGAAACCGATCGAGTACGTGTTCAACACACCGTCCCACCACCGGGTGCACCACGGCTCGAACCGGCAGTACCTCGACCGCAACTACGGCGGAATCCTCATCGTGTGGGACCGGCTGTTCCGCTCCTTCGAACCCGAAGGCGAGCGCGTGGACTACGGGCTGACGAAGAACATCGCCACGTACAACCCGCTGCGCGTCGCCTTCCACGAGTACCGGGCCATCGGCCACGACGTCCGGCACGCGACGGGGTGGCGGGAGCGGTTCGGGCGGGTGTTCCGGGGGCCGGGGTGGAGCCCGGCGCCGACCACGGCCACGGCCCCGGCCGCGACCGCCGAGGCCGCCGCGTGAGCCCACTGCCGCGGCCGGGCACGAAGCCGACCGGCCACTCGCACTCCTGCTCCGCCGAAGACTCCCCCACCGAGGCGCCCCCATGACCGCCCGCCCCGCCGCCCGTGCCTGGCTGGCACTCTTCGTCCTCTTCGCGGTCGCCGACACGGTCCTCGCCGCCGTCGACCTGCGCACCGACGTGGGCGCGGTGCGGTGGGCCACCAAGCCGCTGCTGATGCCGCTGCTCGCGGCCTACGTGGTCGCCGCCGCGGGCGGGTTCCGCGGCCTCGCGCTGCCCCTGACCGCGCTGGCCGGCGGCTTCGTCGGCGACGTGGGGCTGCTGCCGGACCGCGACGGGCTCTTCATGGTCGGCATGGCCGGCTTCGCCGTCGGGCACACCGCGTACATCCGCGCCTTCGCCCTCCGCGGCGCCGGAGCGCGCATCGCCGCGAACCGCCGGATCCCGCTCGGCTACGCGGCGGCGTGGGCGGTCATGATCGCCGTCCTGTGGCGCGGCCTCGACGACCTGCTCGTCCCCGTCATCGGCTACAGCCTGCTGCTCACCGCGATGGCCGCTTTCGCCGCGGGCATGGACCGGCGGACGGCGATCGGCGGCGCGCTGTTCCTGCTGTCCGACACCGTCATCGCGTGCGGCATCGCCGACCTCGACCTCGTACCCGGCCAGGACGCCGTCGTCATGCCGACCTACCTGGCCGCGCAGTTCCTGCTGATGACCACGTGGACCCGGGCGCCCGTCCTCGTCCGGGAACCCGAAGCGGCGGCGGACCCGGGGTCCGCCGCCGCGTTCTGACCGCTTTTACGACTGCCTCACTGCTCCTGCGGAGCCGCGGTGTACCGCCACGCGGCGGTCACGTACTCGGGCTCCGGACACATCGCCGCGGCGAGCCGGAAATACGGCCCGGCCTCGGCCGCGCGCCCGGACCGCTCCAGCGTCCGCCCGAGCGCGTGCAGCGCCCACGCGTCCCGCGGGTCGAGTTCGATCACCCGCCGCAGCGTCTCCTCGGCCCGCCGCAGCTGCGCCGACCCGAAGTACGCCCGCGCCGCGAGCAGCTGCACCGCGACGTTGTCCTGCTCGCCCTCGAGGTGCGGCTCGATCAGCTTGAGCGCGCCCAGCGGGTCGCGTGCGTCGACGAGTTCCTGGGCCCAGCGGTAGTTCTCCACGGTCATGCCGGTGGCTTGCGTCGTCACGGGGTGGGCTCCTTCCGGGGCGAAACTGCGAGTGACGACCGCAGCAACAGCACCGGGGCGGGTTCTGTTCCCCAGCCTGTGGACAACGCCCTCGGCCTACCGCGCCGTGAACCCCCCGTCCACCAGGTGCGTGCTCCCCGTGATGAACGACGCCCGCTCCGACAGCAAGAACGCCACCAGCTCCGCCACCTCGTCGGGCCGTGCCAGCCGGTCCAGCGGGTGCTGGGCCCGCAGTACCGCGAGGGCGTCCGGTGTCAGCCCGTCCAGCATCGGCGTCACCACTCCCCCCGGCGCCACCGCGTTCACCCGCAGGTTCCGGTCGGCGTACTCCAGGGCCGCGCACTGGGTCAGCCCGATCACGGCATGCTTCGCGGCCACGTACGCCGCCGCCCGGTCCACGCCGACGATCCCCTGCACCGCCGTCACGTTGACGATCGCGCCGCCGTCCCCGTGCTCGAGAATCGCCGGGATCTGGGCCCGCATCCCGTGGAAGACCCCGTCGAGGTCCACGTCGAGCACCCGCCGCCAGGCCTCCAGCGGATAGTCGGCCAGCTCCTCGACAGGGCCCGCTATGCCCGCGTTGTTGACCGCCAAGTGCAGCGCCCCGAACGTCTCCACGGCGCCCGCGACGAGCGCCGCCGCGGACTCGGGATCCGTCACGTCGACGCGCAGCGCCCGCGCCCGGCCTCCCGCGTCGTTGATCCGGGACGCCGTCCGGGCCGCCCCCACGTCGTCGACGTCCCCCACCACGACCCGGGCGCCGCCCACCGCCAAACGCACGGCCACCGCGGCGCCGATCCCGGAGCCGGCTCCGGTGACCACCGCGGTCAGATCGGCGAACTCGGTCGCCCCCGCAACACCCGCGATCTCACTGCCCATAGACCCACGATGGGCCGGGGCGGCGCGGGCCGACAGCCGAACTACCCCGAACGGGTAGGCGGCTCCGGCCGGGTCACCGGCAGGTCGTGCGGGTCCGGGCCGGACACCGGCTCGTCGAGGATGCCGTGGTAGAGCACGTCGAACAGACGATCGATCGTCTGTTCGCGCGCCTCCTGCGGCATCTTCGCGAGGTCGGTCTCCAGCAGCAGCGTGGAGAGCCCGTGGACCGCGGCCCACAGGGCGATGTCGGTGAACGCCCGCCGATCCGGCCGCAGCACGCCCTCGGCGACCAGCACGTCCAGCGCGTCGGCCATGACCATGTACGACGGGTCGCGCTCCTCCGCGGGCGGCGCCACCGGGGCCCGGGTCTCGGCGAGCGCCGTCGAGCCCGCCTGCTTGCTCTCCCGGAAGATCAGCCGGAACAGGCCGGGCTCGGCGAGGGCGAACCGCACGTACCCGAGCCCGGTCGCGCGGATGTGCCGCACCGCCTCGGTCGCGGGGTCCGCCGCGGGGGGCGACGCGGCGAGTTCGGCGCGCACCCAGTCGCTCATGACGGCGACACCGCGGTGCTTCACCTCTTCGACGAGGTCTTGGTGGCTCTCGAAGTGCCGGTAGGCGGCCGTCGACGACACCCCGGTGTCCCGCGCCACCTCGCGCAGCACGATCGCGTCCGGACCGCCCTCGCGGACCCGCTGGAGCCCCGCCTCCACCAGCGCATTCCGCAGGTCGCCGTGGTGGTACGCGCGCCGGCCTCCGCCGCCGGCACGTTTCGGGGCGCTCTCTTTCGCAGCCGCGGCCTTCGGCGCAGCCGCCTTGGGCGCGGGGCCCCGCGCGACCGCCTCGGCCCGCTCGGCCCCCTCGGATCCCCCGGTCTCGTCTTTCGTCGCCACCTGTTCTCCTCCTGATCTCCCTCCCCATGTTGACAGCGCCAACATTTACTGCCAAGTTATCAGTGAGAACATTGTTGACGGCATAAACATTGGGGCCACCGCCATGTTGGAACGCATAGGCACGCTCACCGCCACCCGCGCCCGTACCGTCCTCGCCGTCGCCGCCGTCCTGGTGCTCGCCGCCGCGGCCCTCGGCTTCGGAGCATTCGGCGCCCTCAAGTCGGAGGGCTTCGACGACCCCGCATCGGACTCCTACAAGGCCAAGCAGGCCGTGGAGCAGACCTTCGGCGGCTCACCCAACCTGCTCGTGGAAGTACGCGCCCGCGGCCAGTCCGTCGACACCCCCGCGGTCGCCGACGCCGGCCGCCGGCTGACCGCCGCGCTCGCCGCCGAGCCCGGCTACCGGGATGTGGTGTCGTACTGGACCACCGGCTCGCCCTCCCTCAAGGCGAAGGACGGCACCCGCGCCCTCGTCGTGGCGAACGCCGAGGACGACGTCGCCGAACTCCCGCAGGCCGCCCGCGACGCGGTCGCCGCCGACCTGGGGCCGAACGGCTCGATCACCGTGGAAATCGGCGGCAACGCCGCCCTCGGCCCGGAAGCGCAGAGCCAGATCGGCAAGAGCCTGGCCGTCGCCGAGATGATCGCCGTCCCGATCACCCTGCTCCTGCTGGTGCTCGCGTTCGGCTCGGTGGTCGCCGCGATGGTTCCGCTGGCCATCGGATTCGTGGCCATCATGGGCACCTTCGCCGAGCTGTTCGTGCTCGGCAAGCTCACCGACGTCTCGATCTACTCGGTCAACCTCACCACCGCGCTCGGCCTCGGCCTGGCGATCGACTACGCGCTGCTGATCGTCGCCCGCCACCGCGAACTCGTGCACAACGGCGCGACCGTGCACGACGCCGTCGTCCAGACGGTGCGCACCGCCGGACGCACCATCGTCTTCTCCGCCGCCACCGTGGCCGCCGCGCTCGCCACGCTGCTGGTCTTCCCGATGTACTTCCTGCGGTCGTTCGCCTACGCCGGCATCGGCGTCGTCGTGGTCGCCGCCGCGGCCGCTCTGTTCGTCGCCCCGGCACTGATCTCGGTGCTCGGACCGCGCCTGGACGCCGGGCGGATCAAGGGCATCCGCGGCGTGCAGGGCGACGAGACCGCGTTCTGGTCCCGGCTCGCCGGCGCGGTCACCAAGCGGCCGCTGGTCGCCGCCCTGCCGGTGGTCGCGGTGCTGCTGCTGGCCGCGTCGCCGCTGCTCGGTGTCACGTTCGGCACACCGGACGAGCGGGTGCTGCCGAAGTCCGCGGGCATCCACCAGGTCGGCGACTCGCTGCGGGAGAACTACACGTCCAACGAGTCGCACGCGGTGGACGTCGTGGTCACCGGCAGCGGCGCCAACGGCAACCTGTCCGGGTACGCCCGCGACCTGTCCGCGCTGCCCGGCGTCGCCCGGGTCGACAGCGCCCACGGCATCTTCGCCCAGGGCAACGAGACTTCCCCGCAGGGCCGGCCGGGCACCGCCAAGCCCGACGCCCAGGTGATCTACGTGGTCACGTCCCTCGACGAGAAGTCCGGCGCCGCCCAGGACCTGGTCCGCGACATCCGCGCGGTCCAGGCCCCGGAAGGCACGCACACCCTGGTCGGCGGCACCGACGCCCGCCTGGTCGACACCAAGCAGGCCATCGCCGACCGCATCCCGCTCGCCCTCGGCCTCATCTGCCTGACCACGTTCGTGGTGCTGTTCCTGTTCACCGGCAGCGTCGTCCAGCCGCTGCGGGCGCTCGTCCTCAACGGACTCAGCATCGCCGCCGCGATGGGCATCACCGTGTGGGTGTTCCAGGAAGGCCACTTCGCGAGCGCGCTGGGCTTCGTGCCGCTGCCGATGGACACTTCGATGACGGTGCTGCTGTTCTGCATCGCCTTCGGCCTGTCCATGGACTACGAAGTGTTCGTCATCAGCCGCATCAAGGAACTCCACGACGCCGGCGCCACGCCCGAGGACGCGGTGGTGCACGGCCTGGCCCGCACCGGCCGCATCGTCACCACCGCCGCCGCGCTCCTCGCCGTCACCTTCGTCGCGTTCCTGACCAGCACCGTCAGCTTCCTGCAGTTGTTCGGGCTGGGCGCCGCGCTGGCGATCCTCATCGACGCCACGCTGGTCCGGGCGATCCTCGTCCCCGCGACGATGCGCCTGCTCGGCCCGGCCGCCTGGTACGCGCCGAAGACCCTGCGTCGCGCGTACGCAAAGGTCGGCATCAGCGAAAGCCTGCCGCCCGCTCCCGCCGAACCGGTCGCGGAGCCCAGCAGGCGCTGACCGGCATGCGAAGGCCGTGCCCCGGGGGTCCATCGCCCCTGGGGCACGGCCGCGTTCGTGCTCGTCCCGGCAGCCGCCCGCGGCTCACAGGAAACGGTCGAATTCCCCCGCCTTGACGCCCGCGACGAATGCCGCGAGTTCCTCGCGGGTGTAGCAGAGCGCCGGACGGCCGGTGTCCTGGGAATCGCGCACCGCGATCCCGCCGTCGATCTGCGCCAGTTCGACGCAGCACCCCTCCCGGTCGGCGGAGAACGACGACTTGACCCAGACCGCGTCGGACTTGTCGGCCTGGTACAGCGAGAGCTTGTTCATTGCAGGCTTTCCGCTCGATCGAGGAGCAGCGCGACCGTGTCGTCCGGCGTGAGCGCGCCTGTCGAGATCCATTCGAACAGACGTCTGTAGAGCCGGACTTCGCGCTTGGTATCTCGCGGGATCATACCGCCGATGCTTTCGATGAAAGCCACGTCGAGATCATCCGGATCGGTGAATCCGAGGGTGACAAATCCCGTTCCGGAAGCCCGCCGCGCGCCCTGGAACGGCACCACCTGAAAGGTGACATTGGGGAGTTTCGCCATCTCCACCAAGTACAGCATCTGCTCGCGCATCACCGCCGGACCGCCGGTGTCCACATGCAGGGCGGCTTCGCTGACGATCCCGTGGAACTCCAGCACAGGGTCCTCGAAAAGCCGCCGCCCGCGGCCCTGCCGCAGCGCCACCAGGCTGCCGATCTGGTCGGCGGCGAGCGGCCGCAGCCCGGTCTCCATCACCGCCGTCGTATATGCGAGCACTTGCAGCAGTCCGGGAATCGTCATCGGCTGGTACTCGCGTTCGACCGCGGCGTCGTCTTCCAACGCGACGAAATCGGCGAGCGACGCGTTCATCACATCGGTGTACTCGCGCCACCAATGCCGCGGCCGCTTGTCCACCAGCAACTGCTCCAGCTCCGCCTGCTGTTGCTGCGGTAGTCCGTAGAGCCGGCACAGCACGAGGAGATCCCGCCGGCTGACGTAGGCGCGCGCCAGCTCCATCCGGCTGATTTTCGAGACGTCCCCGCGGATGGCCGCGGCCGCGGCATTCCGGGTGACCCCGCGTTCTTCCCGGAGACGACGCAGCTCCAGGCCCAACCGCTTGCGTTTGAGGGTGTGCTGGGAGTCGGTCGCCATGATCTCCCCCTTCATGATTTTTGTCCGACTTCTCGGCAGCTACTTGCACGTGCAGTTTCGCTGGTGCTTCACTCATCTTGAACACATAGCGCTCTCAGGTCAATACGGAGAGCAACCGCGCGGCCCCCAGGGAGAGCTGTGCACGCCACCGACGCGTCTACGGGACCCGTCCAAGAACCCGTCTATATCGTCCGGCTGCCCGCGCTGCCCGGCTCGGTGTCGACCGCGCGCGAGCATGTCGAGGCGCTGTGCCGGAAGTTCGGTGTGGACAGCTTCGCCCCCGTGCAGGTCGTGTCCGAACTCGCGGGCAATGCCGTCGAGCACGCGGGCATGTGCGGGGGCATAGAGGTGTGGGTGTCCTTCGATCCCGCCTACATGTGGATCGAAGTGGTGGACTTCGCGCCGGGGTTCGTACCGGACCTGGAGACCGTCGAGGAACCCGGCGACGACGAGGAGCGCGGCCGCGGGCTGCTCATCGCGCAGATGCTGGCGGAACGCGTCGAGGCCCTCGTCCTCGGCGACCGCAAGGCCTTGTGCGCGTGCTTCCCGGTCCCGGTCTGACCGACCCGCCCGATCGGCCGGCCTGCTCGACCCGCCTGCTCGACCTGCCTGGGCTCGACCTGCGCGCTCGATCCGCGCGGCAGGCCCGCGAAACGGCGGAGGGCCGCCCCCGGTTTCCCGGGGGCGGCCCTCACACGCTGTGCCTGGCGGCAGTATCCGTCGGGAGCCCGCTAGGACGCCTCGCCCTTGGTCAGGTCCGGGCCGGAGCCCGCGGCCTCGACCGGCGGCACGTCCGGCAGCGCGGCCTTCTCCTCGCCGACGAACGTGAACTTCTCGTCGTCGCCGCCGCCCTCGGTGCCGACCACGACGATCGATCCGGGCTTCAGCTCCGCGTACAGGATCTTCTCGGACAGGGTGTCCTCGATCTCCCGCTGGATCGTGCGCCGCAGCGGACGCGCACCCAGCAGCGGGTCGTAGCCCTTCTTCGCGAGCAGCTTCTTGGCGGCCGGGGTGAGCTCGATGCCCATGTCCCGGTCCTTGAGGCGCTCGTCCACCTTGGCGATCATCAGGTCGACGATCTGGATGATGTCGTCCTCGGACAGCTGGTGGAACACGATCGTGTCGTCGACACGGTTCAGGAACTCGGGGCGGAAGTGCTGCTTCAGCTCCTCGTTGACCTTCGCCTTCATCCGGTCGTAGCCGGTCTTGACGTCGGACGAACCGGTGAAGCCGAGGCCGAAGCCCTTCGAGATGTCCCGGGTGCCCAGGTTGGTCGTCATGATGATGACGGTGTTCTTGAAGTCGACCACCCGGCCCTGGGAGTCGGTCAGGCGACCGTCTTCCAAGATCTGCAGCAGCGAGTTGAAGATGTCCGGGTGCGCCTTCTCGACCTCGTCGAACAGCACGACCGAGAACGGCTTGCGGCGCACCTTCTCGGTGAGCTGGCCGCCCTCTTCGTAGCCGACGTAGCCGGGAGGCGAGCCGAACAGCCGCGACACGGTGTGCTTCTCGGAGAACTCCGACATGTCGAGCTGGATCAGCGCGTCCTCGTCGCCGAACAGGAACTCGGCGAGCGTCTTGGACAGCTCCGTCTTACCGACACCGGACGGGCCCGCGAAGATGAACGAGCCGCCGGGACGCTTCGGGTCCTTCAGACCCGCACGCGTACGCCGGATCGCCTGCGACAGCGCCTTGATCGCGTCCTTCTGGCCGATGACGCGCTTGTGCAGCTCGTCTTCCATGCGGAGCAGCCGCGCGGACTCCTCCTCGGTCAGCTTGAACACCGGGATGCCCGTCGCCGTGGACAGGACCTCGGCGATCAGCTCCTCGTCGACCTCGGCGACGACGTCCATGTCGCCGGCCTTCCACTCCTTCTCGCGCTTCGCCTTGTCGGCAAGGAGGGTCTTCTCCTTGTCGCGCAGCGACGCCGCCTTCTCGAAGTCCTGCGCGTCGATCGCGGACTCCTTCTCGCGGCGCACGTTCGCGATCTTCTCGTCGAACTCGCGCAGGTCCGGCGGCGCGGTCATCCGGCGGATGCGCATCCGCGAGCCGGCCTCGTCGATCAGGTCGATCGCCTTGTCCGGGAGGAAGCGGTCCGAGATGTACCGGTCGGCCAGCGTGGCGGCGGCGACCAGCGCGGCGTCGGTGATCGACACGCGGTGGTGCGCTTCGTAGCGGTCGCGCAGACCCTTGAGGATCTCGATGGTGTGCGACAGCGACGGCTCGGCGACCTGGATCGGCTGGAAGCGGCGCTCGAGAGCCGCGTCCTTCTCCAGGTGCTTGCGGTACTCGTCGAGGGTCGTGGCACCGATGGTCTGCAGCTCGCCGCGGGCCAGCATCGGCTTGAGGATGCTCGCCGCGTCGATCGCGCCCTCGGCGGCGCCCGCACCCACGAGGGTGTGCAGCTCGTCGATGAACAGGATGATGTCGCCGCGCGTGCGGATCTCCTTGAGCACCTTCTTCAGGCGCTCTTCGAAGTCGCCGCGGTAGCGGGAGCCGGCCACCAGGGCGCCCAGGTCCAGCGTGTACAGCTGCTTGTCCTTGAGCGTCTCGGGCACCTCGCCCTTGACGATGGCCTGCGCCAGGCCCTCGACGACCGCCGTCTTGCCGACGCCGGGCTCGCCGATGAGGACCGGGTTGTTCTTCGTCCGGCGGGACAGGACCTGCATGACCCGCTCGATTTCCTTCTCACGCCCGATGACCGGGTCCAGCTTGCCCTCGCGGGCCGCCTGCGTGAGGTTGCGCCCGAACTGGTCGAGCACCAGCGAGGTGGACGGGGTGCCCTCCTGGCCGGCGCCGCCGGGCGACGCGGTCTTCTCGCCCGAGTACCCGGACAGCAACTGGATGACCTGCTGGCGCACCCGGTTGAGGTCCGCGCCGAGCTTGACCAGGACCTGGGCGGCGACGCCCTCGCCCTCGCGGATGAGACCCAGCAGGATGTGCTCGGTGCCGATGTAGTTGTGACCCAGCTGAAGCGCCTCGCGAAGCGAAAGCTCCAGCACCTTCTTGGCACGGGGCGTGAAGGGGATGTGCCCGGACGGGGCCTGCTGGCCCTGCCCGATGATCTCCTCCACCTGCTGGCGGACGGCCTCAAGCGAGATCCCGAGGCTCTCCAGCGCCTTGGCGGCAACGCCTTCACCCTCGTGGATAAGGCCGAGGAGGATGTGCTCTGTCCCGATGTAGTTGTGGTTGAGCATCCTGGCCTCCTCCTGAGCCAAGACGACAACCCGCCGCGCGCGGTCGGTGAACCTCTCGAACATCGTTATCGCTCCTCAGAGCGGTCGTGCAGTTCGGGGACGGTCCCCTCCCTGTCCTTCCGCATGCTAGTCCCGCACGCGGGACCGCTCACTTCGTCCACAAGGACGTGCGACCCACGTGTTGCGGGCCGCGCTGGACACCTAGTCAAACCCGATAGTGCGGGGCAGTGTTCCCCCGAACCAAGCAGAGTCGCCGATTGCGAGTACGCCAGAAGCGAACGCAGCGGCCGGGCGGCGGTTCCGACGGCCGAGCCCCGGCCGTCCGCCACCTCGTTCCGTACCGGCGTACGCCGCATCCGCACCCCCTCCACAGCACTCCTGCCCGGCTCATACCCACGGCCGCCCGGCGCGTATGCCGCTTCCCGGCGCTCCGATGGACGGAACATCGCAGGTCGCGCCGGGTCCCGGACCGCCCGGGAGGCAACGGCCGAAGTTGCCGTGAACACGTTTCGCAATCGAGCAATCACCTCTCGTAACCGGAGTCCTTCCCCGGAGTTGAACACGCTATGGCAGCGACACTCCTTTTCGCCCCTCGCTCGGCCCCGGTCGTCCCCGGCCCGCTCGACGAGGCGCTCTGGTACGCCCGCTCGCTGGGGTGGCCGGTCCTGCCCGAGCGGGGCCGGACGGGGCCCGGTGAAACGGCCGGGGCCGACACCGGCGCGGCGTGGCCGACGGACCCGCGCCGCGCCGCGACGGCGGTGCCGGGGCAGCGGACGGCCGGTGCGGCCGTGTGCGCGGCGGGCCGCGGCGGGGCGGCGGACGCCGCGGTCGGCGGCACGGGGAGTACCGGCCAGGGTGCCACGACGAACGGCGATGCGGGATCGGCACCGGGGACGCGCGTCGGCGCCACCGCGGGCAGCGTCGATCCGGCCGTGATCCTCGGATGGTGGGGGCCGGCTCCCCGGCGGGCCGTGCGGCTTGCCGCGGGCGTGCATTTCGACGTGCTCGACGTGCCCGGCCGCGCCGGGACGCACGCGCTGCGGCGGGCGGAGCAGTTCGGCATGCCGGTCGGCCCCGTCGCGGCCACGGCGGGCGGGCGCATGCAGTTCTTCGTGGCCCCCGGCGTCGCGGAAAGCCTCCCCGAGTTGCTCGACTGGCTCGACTGGGCGGGCCTCGACCTGGATCTCCGGGCGTTCGGCGCGGGCGACTCGGTGCCGGCGCCGTCCCCGTGGCCCGCCACCTGGCTGGCGCCCTGGCCACGTGCCTGGGAGGCCTCGCGCTGGCTCCGCGCCCCTGCCGCTTCGCGCCTGCGCTGCGCCGCGGGCAGCGCCCCCGAACCCCTCATGGCCGTCGACGTCCGCTTCCCCGACGTCACGCGGCTCCTGAGCGGCCTTGCGCACGCCTGCCAGCAGGTGCGCCTGCTCCCCCGCCGATGCGCCCGCACCGCGTCCCTCGCGGGCGAAGGCGCGGCTTGAGGAATCGGCCGGGAACCCGTCCGACGAACCCGCGACGCGGCGTACTCCGGGGCGGCGATCGCCGCCGCGGCGATGCGGGCATCCGTCGGCCGCCCGCGATGCCTGCCGCACCCGGCACCGCCCGTCCACAGCCGCGGCACCTCGCCTCCGGGCCTCCGTTGCCCGCAGCGGTGTCCTACTCCGGCGCCCCCGCCGACCGACCGCCGCGCCCGGCACGTCTCCCTGCCTCTGGCGCGCAGCGGCCCGCCTCTGCCCGGCCGTCCGATCGCGTGCACCCTCCTTTGGCCCCTCGGATTCACCCCGGAGCGCCCGAAGGGCGGCTCCTCGCGCAACGCGCGGGGGAGCCGCCCTTCGGAAAAACCCTCTGCGGGATGTCTCGATCAGGCGTGCGCCTTCTCGTAGGCCTCTTTGATGTTCGCGGGCACGCGGCCGCGCTCGCTGACCTCGTAGCCGTTCTCCTTGGCCCACTTGCGGACCTCGGACGTGTCCACACCCGACGCGGCGGCCTTGGCCGACCCGCGGGCGGCGCGGCGGCCCGCTGCGCGGCCCCCCGTCTTCCGGGCCACCTGCACATACGCGGTCAGCGCGCTGCGCAGTTCGCCGGCATTTGCTTCGCTGAGGTCGATCTCGTACGAGACACCGTCGAGGGCGAACGTCACCGTCTCGTCGGCCTTGCCGCCGTCGAGGTCGTCCACGAGAAGAATCTGGACCTTCTGTGCCACCGGTTTCCCTTTCATCGGGAGGGATCGCCACCAACCAAGAAAAGGAAACCGCTTTTCCCGGAAAAATTCAAACCCGAGGAAGCGGAACCGAACGCGCCCGGATTGCGTTTGACCAGGGATAGGAGATCCGCGGATGTGCCGGATCCGCGCGCGATGATCCCGCCGATCTGCCAACACACAACGGCGTACCGACGGGTTGCCCGGATGACGCCCGCTAGAGGTGAAGGAGCATCCGGGTGTTGCCCAAGGTGTTCGGCTTCACGCGTTCCAGGTCGAGAAACTCCGCCACGCCTTCGTCATACGAACGAAGAAGTTCCCGGTACACCTCGGGATCGACGGCCGTTCCCTCGATCTCGACGAACCCGTGGCGGGCGAAGAAGTCGACCTCGAAGGTCAGGCAGAATATCCGCCGCACGCCCAACCACCGCGCGGTCTCCAGCAACTGGCCGAGCAGCCGGTGGCCGACGCCGTAACCGCGGCAGGACGGGTCGACGGCGAGGGTGCGCACCTCGGCGAGGTCTTCCCACATCACGTGCAGCGCGCCGCAGGCCACCACGGCGCCGTCGCCGCCGCGTTCCGCGACCCAGAACTCCTGCACGTCCTCGAACAGCGTCACGGTCGGTTTGTCGAGCAGGATGCGCTTGCCCGCGTAGTCGTCCACCAGACCGCGAATGGCTGAGACATCCGAGGTTCTGGCCCGGCGGATCGTGACTTCCATGGCGTGAAGGTATCGCGATCACGGGGGGCCGCGGCGGGCGCCCCGGGGATCGTGCGGGACATCACGCGGGACGGCCCGGCCTTCCGTGGAATGCCCGGTACCGGGTTAACCGACAACCGTCGGGTATGCCGTCGGGACGGGATATGAACCGCGCCGGAACTCCGCCGGAACATCGTCCGCGAACGGATGCGGAATGACCGCTTTCGGTGTTGTTGGCCGGTCGCCGCGGTGCGGTGTTCCCGTACGGGATGCGCGGCGGAACCGCGCGGGATGGCTCGGCGCCGGCCGGATCACGGCGCGGTGACGCGCGTAATCGCGCAGGCGGAGCCGGGATCGTCGGGGCAGGTGTGCTCGATCACCGGTGCCGGATCCGCGGATCCGAGGAATTCCGAGCGCGCGGACATCACGGTGCCGGCCGCCGGATCGGGGACGTGCAGGGTGAGCGTCAGCGTGGCCGTCCCGCCGGCGGCGATGCGGCCGGTCTGCCAGATGCCGGTGAGCGCGTCGTAGGTGCCTTGCGAGATGCGGCCGGACACCAGCGGGGCGCCCGCCGGAATGCTGTTCCGCACGGTCGCGAACAGGGCCGCCGCTTCACCCGAATCGGTGACGGTGACGGTGTGCGTGACCTGTTGGCCGGGCCGGGTGTCGGTGGTGTCGGCGGTGCGGGCGAGCCGCAGTCTGGGGTCGCCGAAGCGGAGGCCGGCACACGCGGCGGTGGCGTCGTCCGCGCACTGCTGGTCGGCGGGGACGGCCACCTCGGCCGCCGTCGGGGGCGGGGGCGGGGGCGGCGTCGGGGAGGCCGCGGGCGGGGTGGCCGTCGGCGAGGCACCGCGGGTGGCGGACGGGGACGTGGCAGGCGTGCCGGACGTGCCGGGGCCGTCAGGTCGGGTCGTCGGCGCCGGGCCGGTGGCGGTCGACGGCTCGGCGATCGTCGACGGCGTTCCGCTGCCGCCCGCGGGCGCCGTGGCCGCCGGGCGCGCGGTCGTCGGCAGCACGGTCGCGGCACCCGCCGTGGCCGCCTCCGGCGACGCGACCGCGGCGTCCCCACCGGGCTTGGCCGAGCTGCTCGCGCAGTCCTTCGGCGCACGTCCGCCGGACGGCGACGCGGCGGGCGCGACCGACGTTGCGAGCCCGTGGGCCCGCAGCGGCCCGCCCTGCGTTCCGGCCGCCTTCTTCCCGTCCCCCGCCGCGCCCGGAACGACCCCGGCACGTCCCCCGGCCGCCCCCGAGCCGGACGCGCGCGCGGCGCTCGGGCTGACCGCCGGGGACGCGGCCGCGGAACCGCAGGGGTCCGCCTCGTCCCGCGTGCGCGTGCGCGGGGAGGTGACGGCCACGCGGACCTGCTCGACGCCCCCCGGGGTCGGCTGCACCGCTTGCAGCCGCCACAGCAGCACGGCGGTCCGCAGGCCGGGCGCGGTGGGCACCGTCCACACCGACGAGGGCAGGTCGAAGGTGCCGCGCGACGGGTCGCCGCCGACCGGGCGGAGCCCGCCGGTGATACGCCCGGCGACGGTGACCTTGTCGCCGGGCCGGGTCTCCGCCATGGTCAGCCGGACGACCGCGGTGACGGTCTCGCCCGCGGCCGCGACCGGGGTGCTCAGCGTCAGGTCGAGGCCGAAGCGGGGTTGCGTGTCCCGCCCGGAGGCGGCGGCGAGCTGCACCGCGACCAGCAGCGCCGCGGTGCAGAGCGCGGTGAGCACCGGAAGTGCCGCGCGCCGCACGGGCGTCCGTTCCCGGGGCACGGGCGGCCACCTCGCTTCCTTGAGCACGCCCGCTTGTCTGATAAGCGGACATTTCACCCCCAGGAAACCGTGATCGCTTTCCGGAAATCCGCCGCGGCCGACACTCCGAATTCCCCCGGATTCCGCCGGTTTTTCCCTCGAATAGCTCAGCCGGGCGACGGATCGGCGCCGACGTCCGCGCCTCCGGCATCTCCGCCCTGTCCGCCGCCTTCCGGCAACGCGACCCGGAGCGCATCCCGCAGCGCGTCGACCTGTTCCGCGCTCATGCCTTCCACGAAATGCACGAGGGCCCCCGCACGGCCACCGCCGGAAAGCCAGTCGTCGCGCATCAGCGCGGCGGTATGCGCCTCCCGGGAAAGCACCGGTTCGTAGCGGTAGGCGCGGCCGTCGAGCCGCCGCCGGAGTTCCCCTTTGCGGTGCAGTTTGTCGAGCACCGTCATCACCGTGGTGTACGCGAGTTCCCGGTCCGGCCGCAGCGCTTCCCGTACCTCGCGCACCGACAGCGGCGCGTTCACCGCCCACAGCCGCAGCATGACCTGTTCTTCCAGCTCGCCGAAGCGGGCCATGAGCCGCCCTTTCGCGCACCGAAATCCGTCGGCCGAACCGGGTTTACGCCGAATCAAACCTCGGGAATTTGTGAGGTGCGGCACATCCCCAATCCGGAATCCTACGGACCATAGTAGTGCCGGAACCGGCAAATCGGGCATGTCACCCGTCCGGTGCCCACCGGTCCGGGCCCCGACTACGACGGAGCGTCGTAGTCGCCGTCCGGCCGCAGGTTGGCTTCGCCGTGACGGGGTCTGTTACCAAGGTTTGGCCGACACGGACGCCGGGCCGCCCCCGCAGGGCAGGCCCCGGGCCCACCGGATACGACCTGGGCCCGCGCAATCCGGCGCATGCGTTCCACGTCGGCGGACTTCCGCAGGACCGCGCGGAGTCCGACCTGCTCCGCCGCACGGCCGCCGCAACGACGCGGCCCGCCGCCGCGGCCGCCCGCGACCGGGCGCGCCCAGACTCCGACGGTTGTCCGTCCGGGGGCGCGAGCATGCCGCCGACCCCCGCGAGGTAACCGTGCCGAACCCGCTGTCCCGCCTGCCCGTTTCCCGTACTACCGTGACCCGCGCCGCCGATGCGGTGCGCGGCTTCCACCCCCGCCACCCGGCCGCGATGGTCGTCGGGATCGCCGCACTGGCGTCCCTGACCGGCGTGGGCATCGCCTCCGGCGCCCCCGCGCACCCCGAGCACACCGCACAGGTCGCCTCGATCGCGTCGACCGACCCGGCCACCCAGGCGCAGCTCGCCGACCGCCAGGACGCGGTCGCCGCCCGCGGCACCGCCCGCACCGACCTGGCCACCGAGGTCCTCGGCGGCCAGCAGGCCGCGGAGGCGCAGAAGGCGCGGATCGCCGCCGAGCAGAAGGCCGCCGCCGAGGCCGCCGAGCGCGCCCGGGTCGAGGCCGAGCAGAAGGCCGCCGCGGAGAAGGCCGCCGCCGAAGCGGCCGCACAGGCCGCCGCCCAGGCCGCCGCCCAGGCCGCCGCGCAGGCGCAGGCCGCGTCCGTGCAAGCCGCACCCGCCCCGTCGCCGACCGGGTACGTCAGGCCGGTCGACGGCGCCCCGCACGGCAGCTACGGCCGCTCCGGCTCGCTGTGGTCGCACGGCCACACCGGCGAGGACTTCTCCGCCGGGATGGGCACCTCCGTCAAAGCCGTCACCGCGGGCACCGTGGTGAAGACCGGCTGGGGCGGCGCGTACGGCAACGAGGTCGTCATCAAGCACCCGGACGGCAAGTACACCCAGTACGGCCACCTCTCGAAGTTCTCGGTGTCCGCCGGCCAGACGGTGACCGCCGGGCAGCAGATCGCCCTGTCCGGGTCGACCGGCAACTCCACCGGCCCCCACCTGCACTTCGAGGTCCGCACCGGCCCGAACTACGGCTCCGACATCAACCCGGACGCCTACCTGCGCGCGCACGGGGTCAACGTCTGATCCGGCGCAGGACGACCCGGCACGGCGCCTGACGCGGCGTCACAGCACAACGCCCGGGCGGGTGTTCCGTCACCACGGAACACCCGCCCGGGCGCTTTTTCGTATCGCGTGGGCGTGCCGGCCACCCCCCGCCGCCGCGCTCCTCGCGCGGCAGGCGGGCCGGGACGTCAGCGCTTCTCGTTCCCCCCGCCGGCGGCTTCGTCGCGCGCCCGGCGCGAGTCGGTGCCGCGGAAGATCGTGACCATCAGCGCGGCGAAACCGCCGGCCATGACCACGGAAGGGATGAGAGCGGCAAGGACGTCCATGAGGTCACTCCGGCTTTACGAGGGGGAACAGGATGGTGTCGCGGATACCGCGACTGGTGAAAGCCATGAGCATCCGGTCAATACCCATGCCGAGGCCGCCGCTGGGCGGCATCGCGAACTCCAGGGCGCGCAGGAAGTCCTCGTCGAGCTGCATCGCTTCGACGTCGCCGCCGGCGGCGAGCAGCGACTGCTCGGTGAGGCGCTTGCGCTGCTCGACCGGGTCGACCAGCTCGGAGTAGGCGGTGCCCAGCTCCATGCCGAACCCGATGAGGTCCCACTTCTCCGCCAGGCCCGGGGTCTCGCGGTGCTGGCGGGTCAGCGGCGACGTCTCGATCGGGTAGTCCCGCACGAACGTCGGCTGCACCAGGGTGTGTTCGACCAGCTCCTCGAACAGCTCCTGGACGAGCTTGCCCTGCCCCCACGCCTTGTCCCATTCGAGGCCGCGCGCGTCGGCGAGCTTGCGCACCTGCTCGATGGCGGTCGCCGGGGTGATCTCCTCGCCGAGGGCGTCGGACACCGAGCCGTAGACGGTGATCTCGGGCCACGCGCCCGCGATGTCGACGTCCTGGCCGTTCCATTCGAAGACCGACGAGCCGAACACCTCCTGGGCGGCGTACTGGTAGACCTCGCGGATCAGCGTGGCCATCGTGTTGTAGTCGCCGTAGGCCTCGTACGCCTCGAGCATCGTGAACTCGGGGTTGTGCGTCGAGTCCGCGCCCTCGTTGCGGAAGTTGCGGTTGATCTCGTAGACCTTCTCGGCGCCGCCGACCACGAGCCGCTTGAGGTACAGCTCGGGGGCGATGCGCAGGAAGAGGTCCATGTCGTACGCGTTGATGTGCGTCATGAACGGCCGTGCCGTGGCGCCGCCGTGGATCGGCTGCAGCATCGGCGTCTCGACCTCGAGGAAGTCGCGGTTGTTGAACCAGTCGCGGATCGCCCGGACGACCTCGCTGCGCGTGCGCAGCATCTTGCGGGACTCGTCGTTGACGATGAGGTCGACGTACCGCATGCGGACGCGGGCCTCGGGGTCCGTCATGCCCTTGTGCTTGTCCGGCAGCGGCCGCAGGCACTTGGACGTGATCGCCCAGGTGTCGACCATGATCGACAGCTCGCCGCGCTTGGAGGTGATGACCTCGCCCTCGACGCCGACGTGGTCGCCCAGGTCGACGTCGGACTTCCAGGCGGCCAGCGATTCCGCGCCGACCTTGTCGAGCGACACCATGACCTGGAGGTCGCCGCTGCCGTCCCGCAGCGTCGCGAAGCACAGCTTGCCGCCGACCCGGGACAGCACGACCCGCCCGGTCAGCCCGACCCGCTTGCCGGTCGCGGTGTCCGGCTCCAGGTCCGGGTACGCGGCACGCAGCTCCGCGACCGTCGTGGTGCGCGGGAATCCCACGGGGTACGGGTCGATCCCGCTCTCCCGCAGGCGTTCGAGCTTCTCGCGGCGCACCCGCATCTGCTCGGGAAGGTCGTCGGTCTGCTCGGCGGCGTGCGGCGCAACGTTGGCCTGGGCGTTCTCGGTCACCAGGCAAGGCTACCTGCGCCCGGTCGGGGCCTTGTACTCGAATACCCCGCTCACGGTCAACCCCAGGTCAGGCCGCCGGCGCGGGGTAGGCGGGCGCTCCGCCGCAGCCGGGCGGGAAACGCGACGCAACCTGCCGCAGACCGCGTCGGTATACATGCCGACGCGGCAGAAGCCGTCGCCCGCGGCCGGCGGGCCATTTGCCGGCCGCGCCGCCCAGAAGGGAACCCGCCGTGCCCACGCAGGGAGTCACCGAGAGCGGCGATGCCGTCTCCGCCACCGATGCCGAGCCGCCTGCCCCCGAGGCGCGGAAGCCGCGCCGGCGCGCGGTGCTGGCGGGTGCTGCCGCCGCGGCGGCAGTCGGCGGGTGGGCGTTGTGGACGGCGCGTGACGGCGGACGTGCGGGCGGCGGCGGCAGGGGTCCGGCCGACGCGGCCGGTCCGCCCACGGCGCCTCCGGAGCCGCCCACCGGGTGGAAGGCGTCCTACCTGCAGGTCATCGCCCACCCCGACGACGATCTGTACTTCATGAACCCGGGGATGGTGCACGCGTTCGCCGCCGGCTATCCGCTCGCCACGGTGGTGACGACGTCCGCGGAAGGCGACGGCCGCAACATCGACACCGCCGACAAGAGCCGCACCAAGGCGCCCGTCGACAACGAGGGC
The DNA here is from genome assembly GCF_039542225.1 of Yinghuangia aomiensis. Classification (NCBI taxonomy): domain Bacteria; kingdom Bacillati; phylum Actinomycetota; class Actinomycetes; order Kitasatosporales; family Streptomycetaceae; genus Yinghuangia; species Yinghuangia aomiensis. The sequence continues at coordinate 19,826 of NZ_BAABHS010000019.1, forward strand.
TACAGCAGGGCCCGTCAGAACGGCCTGCGGCGCAGCTACTCGCGGATGGTGCTTGGCCGCGACGACGGCGCGTGGCTTTCGGAGAACCTGGAGATCGTCCCCGGCTTCCTGATCCAGGCCGACACGCTGGAAGAGCGCCCGCAGGTCCGGCTGTTCTTCCTCAACCTGCGCAAGTGCCCGGAGTACGAAGGGTATTCGGGCCCCCGTTACAACCTCACGCGGCTGTTCGCGGGAGATTCGCCGACGCAGCGGACACTGCGCGTGGCCGGTTCCACGCTCCCCGAGTACCAGGAGATCACGCGCGCTCAGGTGGTCGACGCGATGGCGGCACTCATCCGCCTGGTGCGTCCCACTATCCTGCGCACGCTGGATCCGGACCCGGAGCACGACAACCGCAAGACCGAGTACACGGTTTCCGATCACGTCGACCACACCGCCGTCGCCAACTTCTGCCTGGAGGCGATACGCAAAACCGCCGACGGCCAGGATCCCGTCGTCCCAGTCGTCGAGCATTACCGCGCCTACGCCAACCGCTACTGGCCGCGGAACATCGACAATCAGGAGCTGGCACTGAAGGGCCGTTTCCTGAGCACGTATTCGGGCGAGGACGGCCAACCGTGCCCGGCAAACGACTGCGGCGACTACCAGTTGGGCCCCGATCCGCTGCGGAGCACCTACGTCGTCAGCACCGCGCTCCGGTACACGCCGAACGCTTCGTGGATGGTCCGCGACCGGGACGGCGGCCTGGCCGCGGTGGCGGCGCTGGGCGATGCCGCGGTGAGCTGGTACCGGGCACCCGGCGGGGACGCGTGGGCGGGACCGACACCGCTCGCCGGCAACGGCATCACCCCCGGCCCGGTGGTGGTGGCCGGTCCGGATGGCCGCACGCACGCGGTCGGCCTGCGCCGCGGCCGCGACGGCAGCCGCATCACCGTCGAACTCGTCCGATCCGTGTCGCCGGCGCCCGGGCGCCCGTTCGGACCGTGGGAGTCCCTCGGCAATCCCGAGGGCGGCAATTCCGACGACCATCGCCGTCGTGAGGTCGGCGCACCCGCCGCAGCCGTGGACGGCCACGGCAAGCTGTACGTGTTCACCCGCAATTCCGCACAGGCGCTGACGTGGCGTGCCGAGCAGGCCGACGGCTGGAGCGGCTGGGCGGTCCTCGGTGGCACGCTGCTCCAGGACATGCCCCGCGCCCTCACCAATGCGGCTGGCGGGGTCGAGGTCTTCGCGCCGAACAAGAAGACGGTCAAACGCTGGTTCCAGAAGGGCCCCGGCGACGTGTTCCAAGCGGACGACGGCCTCGAGACGGGTCCCGTGGCGTCCTGCGGCTTCCACGCCATCACCTCCGAGGACGGCCGCCCCGTGCTCTTCTACCGGCAGGGCGACACCGGGCGTGTGCTGGCCTACCGCCAGTCCGCGAACCGCCGGGACTGGCCGGACGATCCGGCCGATTTCGGGGGCCCGCTCGGTATCGGCCCGGTGTCCGCGGTCTGGCGGGCGCACGGAGGTGCCGCCCAAGCCCTCGTCGCGGTGCGCGACGGGCAGGGCGGGGCGTCCGTCTCGACGGCCGCGCGGGACGACAAACCCGACTGGCGGCCTCTCGGCGGCCCGGTGACCGGTGTGCCCGCCGTCGTCGCGGACGGTGCCGGGCGCGAGATCGCGGCCGTCCTCGGCGGCGACGGCAGGCTCCACGTCGCCACCCGCAACGCGAACGCACCCGACGAGCCGTTCGGAGGCTGGCTCACCGTCTGATCCGGTCGGCCGCGCCGCCCCGGACTATCCGGCGCAGCGCGGTCGGCCGGCCTTCCGGCGCGCTTCCGCCGTCAGGCGGGCATCCAGGGCCCGGTCGGCGAGGTCCGTGCAGTAGGCGAGCAGGGTGTCGCGGCGCGACCGTTCGCGGGGGCTGCACGGGAGCTCGGCGATGGCGCGGAGGGCGGCGAGGTCGGCCGCGGTGGGGATGTGGGCGTAGGCGTCGACCGCGCGGGACAGGGCGCTCAGGTAGGTGGCCGCGGATCCGGGCACGGCGCGGCGCTGGAGGTCGAGTTCGGCCAAGTGGAAGGCGCGCAGGCGGTCGCGTTCGGCTTCGGCTTCGGCGATGGCGCGGTCGAGGAGCCAGAACGCCGAGGCGGTCGGCGCGTCGGAGGCAGCGGCGGGGTCGGCCGCGGCGCCGGAGCCCGGGTCGGACTTCATGGCGATGCGCAGGGCCCGCCGCAGCAGCCGGACTTCGGGCATGCCGAACGCCAGGCCGTGGTCTCCGTGCGGCGTCGGCATGGTCAGCACTGTACGTGCCGGTTGCCCGTTTCCGAATGCTTCGGGTGAATCGTCCCCCGGTGTGGTGCCGCGGCGTTGCGCCGAGCGGCCCAAGGGCCTGGTGCCGGCCCCCTCAGATCCCCGCGTTGCGCTCGTACACCATCCGCAGCCCGATCAGCGTCAGCCACGGTTCGTGGACGTCGATGACCGACGCCTCGCCGAGCACCAGCGTCGCCAGCCCGCCGGTGGCGACGACGGTGACCGAGTCCGGGTCGTCGGACAGTTCCGCCGCCATCCGCTTGACCACGCCGTCGACCTGGCCCGCGAAGCCGTACAGGATGCCCGCCTGCATGGCCTCGACGGTGCTCTTGCCGACCACGCTGCGCGGCCGCATCAGCTCGATCTTGCGGAGCTGGGCGCCGCGCGCGCCGAGGGCGTCGACGGAGATCTCGATGCCGGGGGCGATCGCGCCGCCGATGTACTCGCCCTTGCTGCTGACCGCGTCGAACGTGGTCGCGGTGCCGAAGTCGACGACGATGCACGGGCCGCCGTACAGCTTGATGGCGGCGAGGGCGTTGATGATGCGGTCGGTGCCGACTTCCTTCGGGTTGTCCATGAGCACCGGCACCCCGGTCTTCACGCCGGGCTCGACGACGACCGCGGGGATGTCGCCGTAGTAGCGGCGGAACATGTCGCGCATCTCGTGCAGGACGGACGGCACGGTCGAGCAGACCGCGATGCCGTCGACGCCGCCCGCCCCGATCAGCGGATGCTGGCCGAGCAGGCCCTGCAGCACCACGGCGAGTTCGTCGGCGGTGCGCCGCGAGTCCGTGGAAATGCGCCAGTGCTCGACGATTTCGTCACCGTCGAACAGGCCGAGCACGGTGTGCGTGTTGCCTACGTCGATCGTCAGGAGCATCGTCGCGTGTCCTTGGCTGGGGTTCGGGACCGGTGCGGGGGGTGGGGGCGAAGAACGCACAGTACCCGGCGCGCGCGGGCCGCGCGCAGGCGCGGGGCGGGCACGGGGCGCGCGGTCAGTCGCGGAGGTCGACGCCGATGTCGAGAATCGGCGCCGAGTGGGTGAGCGCGCCGACCGCGAGGTAGTCGACGCCGGTTTCGGCGACTTCGCGCGCGGTGCCGAGGGTGAGGCCCCCGCTGGACTCCAGACGGGCCCGTCCGGCGACCAGGGCGACCGCTTCGCGGAGCTGCGCGGGCGTCATGTTGTCGAGCAGGATCAGGTCGGCGCCGGCCTCCAGGACCGGCGGGATCTGCTCCAGGTGGTCGACCTCGACCTCGACCGGGACGTCCGGGAACGCGGCGCGCACCGCGCGGAACGCCTCGGCCACGCCGCCCGCCGCCACCACGTGGTTGTCCTTCACCATCGCGGCGTCGGACAGCGCCATGCGGTGGTTGACCCCGCCGCCGCAGCGCACCGCGTACTTCTCCACGGCGCGCAGCCCGGGGGTGGTCTTGCGGGTGTCGCGGACCGCCGCGCCGGTGCCGTCGATCGCGTCGGCCCACGCGCGGGTGAGCGTCGCGATGCCGGACAGCCGGCACACCAGGTTGAGCGCCGAGCGTTCCGCGGTGAGCAGGTCGCGGGTGGCGCCGGACGCGGTGAACAGCACGGTGCCGCGCTCGACGCGGTCGCCGTCGGCGACGAAGCGCTCGATCTTCACGTCGTCGCCGCACACGGCCTCGACGACGGCTTCGGCGACCGGGATGCCGGCCGCGATGCCGGCGGTGCGCGCGGTGAAGTCGGCGTGGCCGCGGGCGTCGGCGGGCACCGTGGCGACCGAGGTGACGTCGACGCCGCCGGCCAGGTCTTCGGCGACGGTGGCCCGGGCGAGGGCTTCCACGGCCGCGGGGTCCAGGCCGGCCGCGGCCAGGCGGGAGGCGAGGTCCGGGGTGAGCGTCACGGCTTCTCCTCGGTGGGGTGCTCGGCGCGGAAATGCGGAGCGTCGGAATGCGGGGCATTGGAAGGTGCGGGGGCAGGTGCGGCGTCGCGGTCGTGCTTGGGGTCGTACGGCCGGTAGGCGCGGTCGAGCCGCCCGTCCGCCATGGTCGTGACCACGTGCCCGCGCCAGTCCTTGTCGTCGGCGTCCGGGAAGTCCTCGCGCCAGTGGCAGCCGCGGGTTTCCTCGCGGTCGTACGCGGCGGCGGCGAGCGCGCCCGCGACGGTGTGGAGGTTCGTGGCCTCCCACGACTCGACGCACGGGTCGTCCCCGGTGCGCCGGCCCAGTTCGGCCAGCACCTGCATGGTTTCGCGCAGGCTGTCGCGGCTGCGCAGCACGCCCGCGCCCGCGGTCATCGCGCGCTGCAGCGGCGTACGGATCCCCGGGTCGAGCAGCCACGCGTCGCCCTCGGGAGCGACCGGTTCGCCGGGCTCGGGGAGCCCGCGGGCCAGGTCTTCGGCGATCCGCTCGGCGAAGACGAGGCCTTCGAGGAGCGAGTTGGACGCGAGCCGGTTGGCGCCCTGCACGCCGGTGCAGGCGACTTCGCCGCACGCGTACAGGCCGGGCACCGACGTGCGCCCGGCCAGATCGGTGCGGACGCCGCCGCTGGCGTAGTGCGCGGCGGGCGCGATCGGGATCAGGTCGTGTGCCGGGTCGATCCCGTTGGCGCGGCACGCGGCGAGGATCGTCGGGAACCGGTGCGCCCACATCTCCGCACCGAAGTGCCGGCCGTCGAGGTACATGTGGTCGGTGCCGGTCTCGGCCATCCGGCGCGTGATGCCCTTGGCCACGATGTCGCGCGGCGCAAGCTCGGCCAGCGGGTGACGGCCCGTCATGAACCGCACGCCGTCGGCGTCGACGAGGTGCGCGCCTTCGCCGCGGACGGCCTCCGACACGAGCGGCTGCTGCCCCTCGGCACCCGGCCCCAGCCACAGCACGGTCGGGTGGAACTGCACGAACTCCAGGTCGGTCACCTCGGCGCCCGCGCGCAGCGCCAGAGCGACGCCGTCGCCGGTCGACACGTGCGGATTGGTCGTCGAGGAGAAGACCTGCCCCATGCCGCCGGCCGCGAGGACGACGGCGCGGCCGTGTACGGCGCCGACACCGTCGCGGGCGCCCTCGCCCATGACGTGCAGGGTGACACCGCACGCGCGCCCTTCGGCGTCACGCAACAGGTCCAGCACCAGGGCGTGTTCGATGACCTCGATGCCGGCTTCGTGGACGGCCTGCACGAGCGCCCGCGATATCTCCGCCCCGGTGGCGTCGCCGCCGGCGTGCACGATGCGGTTGCGCAGGTGGCCGCCTTCGCGGGTGAGGAGGATGTTGCCGTCGGCGTCCCGGTCGAATTCGGCGCCGACGGACATCAGCCGCCGCACCGCACCGGGGCCTTCGGTGACCAGCACCCGCACCGCGTCCTCGTCGCACAGGCCCGCGCCGGCGACGAGCGTGTCCTGCATGTGCTGTTCGGGGGTGTCGCCTTCGCCGAGCGCGGCGGCGACGCCGCCCTGCGCCCAGCGCGTCGAGCCCTCGTCGAGGACGGCCTTGGTGACCACGAGCACACTGCCGGCCGCGCGGGCCTGCAGCGCGGCGGTCAGCCCGGCGACGCCGGAGCCGATGACGATGACGTCCGCGTAGGTCGTCCACCCGGGCGCGGGGGCGGCCAGGCGGCTCGGGAACGTGGTCACTGCGCGGCCTGCGCGGGCACGTCGCCGCGCTTCAGCTCGCTGCCCGCCGGGACCTCGGCGGGGTCGTGGCCGAGGCCGGTGATCCGGTTCTCGCCGTCGACGAACACCACGCGCGGCGTCATGGCGCGCGCTTCGTCGTCGGTGACCTGCGCGTACGCGATGATGATCACCAGGTCGCCGGTGTGCACCAAGCGGGCGGCGGCGCCGTTGATACCGATGATCCCGGTGCCGCGCGGCCCCGCGATCGTGTAGGTCTCCAGACGGGCGCCGTTGTCGATGTCGACGATGTGGACCAGTTCGCCGGGAAGCAGGTCGGCGGCGTCGAGGAGGTCCTCGTCGATGGTGACCGAGCCGACGTAGTGCAGGTCCGCCTGGGTCACGGTGGCCCGGTGGATCTTGGACTTGAACATCGTGCGCATCATGACCGTGCTCCTGCGATGACCAGGGGGACATTGTCGATCAGGCGGGTCGTGCCGACCCGGGCGGCGACGGCGAGGACGGCCGGGCCGTTGTGCTCGTCGGAGACCTCGGCGAAGGTGCCGGGGTCGACGAGGGCGAGGTAGTCGAGTTCGAGGGGCGGCGCGGCGAGTGCCGCGTCGGCGAGGACCGCCGATGCGGCGGCGCGCACCGCGGCGGACCCGGACGGGGCCGCCGCCGCGCCGGCCCGCAGCGCGCGGCTCAGGGCGAGCGCGGTGCCGCGGTCGGCGGTGCCGAGGTAGACGTTGCGGCTCGACAGGGCGAGCCCGTCGGGTTCGCGGACCGTCGGCACGCCGACGACGTCCACCGGGAAGTTCAGGTCCGCGGCCATGCGGCGGATGAGCGCGAGCTGCTGGGCGTCTTTCTCGCCGTAGAACGCGGTCGTCCGCCCCGAGAGCGGCGCGGTCAGGTGCAGCAGTTTGGCGACGACGGTCAGCATGCCGTCGAAGTGCCCGGGGCGCGAAGCCCCTTCGAGCCTGCTCCCCATCGCCCCCGAGGTGACCCGCACCTCGGGCTGCCCGCCGGGGTAGACCTCGTCGACGGACGGCGCGTACACCACGTCCGCCCCGGCTTCCCGGGCCAGCGCGAGGTCCGCGTCGAGGGTGCGCGGGTACCGGTCGAGGTCTTCGCCGGCCCCGAACTGGAGCGGGTTCACGAAGACGGTGACGATCACGTGCCCGCGTTCGCCCGCGCTCTCCCGCGCGGCGCGGATCAACGCCCCGTGGCCCGCGTGCAGCGCGCCCATGGTCATCACCACCGACCACGGCTGCGGCTCGCCGGCGTGCTGCCCGCGGTAGTCCGCGAGTTCGGCGGCGGTGCTCGCCAGAACGGTCTTGCGGTCGCCGGAGATCCCCATCAGGCCCCGCCCTCCGCGAGTACGTCCAGCAGCGCCTCGGCCGCCTCCGGCTTGAGCAGGCCCGCGGTGAGCGCCCGGTCCGCGGTCAGCCGTGCCATCGCGATGTACGCGGCCAGCGCCTGGGGGGCGACCCGCCGCAGCTCCGACACGTGTGCCGCGACCGTGCCCGCGTCGCCGCGCGCCACCGGCCCGGTCAGCGCAAGGTCGCCGGCCCGCAGCGCGTTGTCCAGCGCGGCGCCGAGCAGCGGGCCGAGCATCCGGTCGGGGGCGCGCACGCCCGCCGCGGCCAGCAGGTCGCGGGACTGCGCGACCAGCGTGACCAGGTGGTTCGCGCCGTTGGCGAGCGCCACGTGGTACAGCGGGCGGGCACTCTCGTCGATCCATTCGGGCTCGCCGCCCATCTCGACGACGAGCGCTTCGGCGACCGGCCGCAGCACCTCCGGGGCGGTGACCCCGAACGAGCAGCCGACCAGCCGCTGCACGTCCACGGCGGTGCCGGTGAACGTCATCACCGGGTGCAGCGCCAGCGGCAGCGCTCCGGCGCGGGCGGCCTCGTCGAGCACCGAGACGCCGAACCGGCCGGAGGTGTGCACGAGGAGCTGGCCGGGCTTGAGCGCGCCCGTCGCGGCCAGTCCGGCGACCAGGTCGGGCAGCGCGTCGTCGGGCACGGTCAGCAGCGCCAGGTCGGACCGGGCGATGACGTCCTGCGGGGTGGTGAGCGGCACGCCGGGCAGGAGTTCTTCGGCGCGGCGGCGGGAGGCGTCCGAGACGCCGGACGCGGCCACCACATGGTGGCCGGCGAGCGTGAGGGCGGCGGCGAGCGGGGCGCCGACGCGGCCCGCGCCGACGACACCGACCGCGAGGCGCGCGGGACGGTCCGCGGGATCCGCGGGGCGTGGCCGCCGTGCGGGCACGGCGGGAGGGTCGTGGTCGTTCACAGTGGCCTTCCGTTCCAGTCCGCGTGGGGTACCGGACGAGTACTGGCCTGTTCAGCGTACTCAGGTGGGGGGCGGGCCGAATCGCGGGTGGCTCCCGGGGTGCGGCGGATACGCGGGCGCGTACCCCGGCGGCGGAGCCGGTTCGACTGCCTCCGGACGCCGGTGCAGGCTCGGGCCGCGCATCCCGATCGCCCCCAGGCCGGTGAGCACCAGTCCGGTGAGCAGCAGGGTCGCGGTGACGATACGGGCGGCGAGAGCGGCGCGCGGGCCGTTCTCGGTGTGCAGGGTGTACGACGCCGGCTGGGCGGCCTGGGCGGTCCGTGCGGCCTGCGCGGCCTGCGCGGCCGTGGACTGCGCGGTCTGCCCGGCCGGTTCGGCGGGCACGGCGGACGCGAGGGGCGCGATCAGGGCGGCGGGACGGTCCGGGACGGCGCCGGGGCCCGTGGCGGGGCTGCCGGACAACGCGCCCGCGGCGGCAACAAGGCCGACCGCGGATATAGCGAGCGTCGATCTGAGGACCACGCGGGCAAGCAGCTTGCGCATGAGTACCTCCCGAACCAGGGGGCCATATCGCCCGATATTGCGCATATCGGATCGTTATGAGTCCCCCGCGGTCCGGGAGGCCAATCATGGGCGCGGGCTGCCTGGCCCGCGGTCCCGCACGGTCCCGCCGAGGTCAGCGGTGCAGGCGGACCGGGAGGGAGGTGAGGGCGTTGTTGAGGTTGGACCGCAGCCGCTTGGGCTCGCCCGTCAGCTCGATCTCCGGGAAGGTCGCGAGCAGCTCCTCGAAGAAGACCCGGCCCTCCAGGCGCGCGATGTGCACGCCCAGGCAGAAGTGCTCGGCGAAGCCGAACGACAGGTGCGGGTTCGGGCGGCGGGTGATGTCGAAGCGGTCCGGGTCCTCGAACACGTCCTCGTCGCGGTTCGCCGACGAGTAGTACATCGCGACCTTGTCGCCCGCCTTGATCGACACCCCGCGCAGCTCCACGTCCTGCTGCGCGGTGCGGCGGAAGTAGTGCAGCGGGTTGGCCCACCGCAGGATCTCCTCGACCGCGCCGGGGATCAGCGACGGGTCGGCGCGCAGCGCGGCGAGCTGGTCCGGGTGGGTGAGCAGCGCGTGCAGCCCGGCGGACAGCATCGTCTTGGTGGTGTCGTTGCCCGCGGTGACGAGCTGCATGAAGAACGACCCGAAGTCGATGTCGGTCATCAGCTTGCCGCCGAACTCCGACTCCAGGATCAGCGTGGTGAGGTCCTCGCGGGGCTCCTCGACACGCCGCTTCATGGCGAACTGCACCGCGTACATGACCATCTCGCGGGACGCCGCGCCGGGCCCGTAGCCGTCGTCGGGGCTGGCGATCGCCGGGTCCTGCTGGCTGGTGTTGCGTTCGGCGAGGCGGTGAATGTAGTCCCAGTCCTCCTGCGGCAGGCCCATCAGCTCGCCGATGACCTGGGTGGGGAGGCTGGAGGTGACGTCGTGCACGAACTCGACGTCGGCCGGCAGGGCCGCGAAGATCTCCCGGCAGATCTCCCGGATCCGGACTTCCATGCCGCCGACCACGCGCGCGGTGAAGGACTTCACCAGCGGCTTGCGGTAGGCGCGGTGCCGGGGCGGGTCCATCGCGAGGAGCGTGCCGCGCATGGCCTGGAGGCGTTCCTCGTCGAGGTCCTCCAGGACGACGCCGCCGCGTTCGGCGGAGAAGATCTCCGGGTGCTGCGAGACGTACTCGACGTCCTCGTGCTTGAGTACCGCCCAGTAGCCGGGCTGGTCCGGCATGTCCTGCCAGAAGACCGGGCTGGTGCGGCGCAGTTCGGCGAACAGCGCGTGCGGGGCGCTGCCGACGTACGCATCGGGGTTGTAGATGTCGGGGGCGCGCAGATCGGGTGCGGTGGTCAAGACGTGCTCCTTACGCGACCAGGACGTTCGGGCGGCCGAAGCCCTGCATTTCGCACAAGCGGTAGTACGAGCGGAGCGAGCCGGCGCCGTCGGTGACGGATTCGACGTTGCCGTCCGCGTCGAGGTTGAGGTTCGCGCCGTACATCTGGAACCAGACGCGGGTGTCCGGCTCGATGCAGGTGAGGGTGTGCACGGACCCCGCGGGCTCGTAGAGGAAGGAGCCGGCGCGGTTCACGTAGTCGTACTCGGCGTACTTCCACGCGCCGGCGACGGTGTAGGCGTAGACCGGGCCGGTGTGCCGGTGCGTCTGCACGGCGAAGCCCGGCTGGAAGATGTTCTCCACGATCCACAGGCCTTCCTGCGGCTTCACGCAGATGACCTTGAGCTTGTTGCCGCCGCCGATCTCGACGAACGGCAGATCGTCCGCCCCGAGATGGATCGACAGTTCAGGTCCCTCGGCGGTGGTGGTCATGCGGTGCCTCCTGACGCTCCGTCATATCTGTAACGGTGTAACAGCATGCCTCAGCATGCCGCCGGTTTCGAGCACGGATTCCTCCGGATTTCCCGGGGGAGGATGATGGACGGCAGCGCCCGGCGGCGCCGGGCAGGGCCGCGCCGGGCGGGTGGGGACGCGGTGGGAGGGAATCCGCACATGGGTCAGTTGGACGGCAAGGTCGCGGTGGTGACCGGCGGCGCGAACGGCATCGGGCGGGCCTGCTGCGAGCGGTTCGCCGACGAAGGCGCCGACATCGTGGTCGCGGACATCCTCGACGAACGGGGCATGGACACCATCGCCGCCGTCGAGAAACGCGGCCGCCGCGCCGCCTACATGCACGCCGACGCGAGCAGCCCCACGGACAACGAGACGGTCATGCAGCACGCCGTCGACATGTTCGGCAGCCTCGACGTGCTGGTCACCGCGGCCGGGATCTCCACCGCCGACTACCGCAGCGACAAGCCGCAGGCCGTCGCCCGCCGCGCCGCCAAGCACGCCCGCGACCAACCCGACCCGATGCGCCGCTTCACCGAACTCCGGCTCGGAGACTGGCAGAAGGTCCTCGACGTCAACCTCACCGGCACGCTCCTCGCGGTGCAGGCCGCGGCGCGCGTCATGCTCGACCTGAAGAAGCGCGGCTCGATCATCACCATCGCCTCGATCGCCGCCAAGCACCCCGAAGCCGGCGCACCCGCCTACTCGGTGTCGAAGGCCGGTGTGTGGATGCTCACCAAGTACGCGGCGCGCGTCCTCGGCCCGGCGGGCATCCGCGTCAACGCGATCGGCCCCGGCTTCATCGAGACCAACATGACCGCGGTCGTCCGCGGCCTGCCCGACCTGGAGGAGCGCCTGCTCGCCGACGTGCCGCTCGGCCGCATGGGCACCGCGCGGGAGGTCGCCGACGCGGCGCTGTTCCTGGCCGGTCAGCAGTCGTCGTACTTCACCGGCGAAATGCTGCACCCGGACGGCGGGTTCTACACGGACTGACCGCTCCCCCGCGCGCCTGGCACCGGTCAGGCGCCGCGGGCGCGGACCAGGCCGGTCTCGTAGGCCAGCACCACCGCCTGTACGCGGTCGCGCAGCCCGAGCTTCATGAGGATGCGCCCGACGTGCGTCTTCACGGTCGCCTCGGACAGGAACAGCCGCTCGGCGATCTCCGCGTTCGACAGGCCCTGCGCGACCAGCAGCAGCACCTCGTGCTCGCGCTCGGTCAGCGACTCGACCGCTTCGGGCCGGGCGTCCGACTCGCTCGGCAGGATCGGCGCGAACCGGTCGAGGAGGCGGCGGGTCGTGCTCGGCGCCACCACCGCGTCGCCGGACGCCACCGCGCGGATGCCGGACAGCAGCTCCGGCGGCGGCACGTCCTTGAGCAGGAAGCCGCTCGCGCCGGCCTTGATCGCCGCGAACGCGTACTCGTCGAGGTCGAAGGTGGTCAGCATGAGCACCTTCGGCCGCTCGCGGCCCGCGGGCAGCTTGATCGCGTCGGGGCCGTCGCCCGCGATGCGGCGGCACGCCTCGACACCGTCCATCCGCGGCATCCGCACGTCCATGAGGACCACGTCGACCGCCGTCGACTGGAGCCGCTCGATCGCCTCGGCACCGTTGCCCGCCTCGGCGACGACCTCCATGTCGGCCTGGGCTTGGAGCACCATCGTGAATCCGGTGCGCAGCAGTTCCTGGTCGTCGACCAGCATCACCCGGATCGTCACGGTTCAGGCTCCTTGTGCGGTGGTGTTGAGGGGGCGGTCCGCCCCGGTCAGGGCGGCGAGCTTGGTGCGGAGGCCCCGGCCTTCGGCGGCGGGGACCGGTTCGGCGGGGCCGCGGGCCGGGCGGGGCGCCTGGCCCGCGGGCGCCGGGGCGGCCGAGTCGGGGGCGTACGGGAGCTGGGCGTGGACCCGCCAGCCGCCGTCCGGCGCGGGCCCGGTGTCGATCCGGCCGCCGAGCATCGCGACGCGTTCCCGCATGCCGACCAGGCCGTGGCCCATGCCGTCGCCGGGGGCGTCGGCCCCGCGGCCGTCGTCGGTGATCGTCATGGCCAGACCATCTTCGCGGTAGGCGAGGTGCACCGCGGCGTTCGCCGTCGGTCCGGCGTGTTTGCGGGTGTTGGTGAGGGCTTCCTGCACGATCCGGTACGCGGCCAGCGCCACGCCCTGCGCGAGCGGCACCGGCACCCCGGTGATCTTGAGTTCCACCGACAGCCCCGCGTCGCGCACCCGGTCGACGAGGTCGCCGAGCTGGTCGACGCCCGGCTGCGGCGTGTAGGGCCGGTTCTCGCTCTCGGACCGCAGCACGCCGAGCAGACGGCGCATTTCGGCGAGCGCCTCGCGGCCGGTCGAGGCGATGGTGCCGAGGGCGTCGCGGGCCCGGTCGGGGGCCCCGTCGATCGCGTAGGCGGCCCCGTCGGCCTGGACGACCATGACCGAGACGTTGTGCGCGACGACGTCGTGCAGCTCGCGGGCGATCCGGGCCCGCTCCGCGGCGGCGGCGACTTGGGCGTGGGCGTCGCGCTCGCGTTCCAGGCGGGCGGCGCGGCCTTCGAGTTCCGCGTAGTAGGCGCGCTTGACCCGCATCGAGTCGCCGAGCACCCACGCGATGATCAGCAGGACACTGAGCAGCACCCACTTGAAGAACGCCTGCCGGTAGTCCATCCCCGGCGTGTGGGGCGGCTCGCGCAGCACCAGCAGCGCGGGGCCGACCACCGCCATGGCCAGGCCGAAGCGGGACAGTGCTTTGCCGCCGGTCTTGGCGCCGGAGTGCAGGACCACGACGATCGCGAAGTCGGCGATCTGGATGTCCAGGCCCCACGCGACCTGGAGCAGCCCGCCGCCGACCGCGCCGACCGCGGCGAGCGGCAAATGGACGCGGCGTACGGCCATCGCCGCGCACAGCAGGACCGCGAGGGGCGGCGCCACCGCGCGGTCGATGCCGACGTCGGAGTTCTGCGAGATCAGCAAGGCGAACATGAGCAGCAGGAAGCTCCCCGCGGCATCCACGACGAACGGGTGCCTGCGCAGCCACTCATAGAGACGTTGCATGGAATCGACATTAGGGACGCCGCCGGTGTGCGGGCGTCCGCCTGGGAGCGGAAACGCGGCTACGACGTAGGTCGGACGTCCCCCGTTCGGGCCCGACTTCAGACCGCGACCGGGCCCGCCGCGACCGAGACCGGCAGCGTCGCGGCGACCAGGAAACCACCGCCCGGGCACGGCCCCGCGGTGAGGTCGCCGCCGAACATCGCGACGCGTTCGCGCATGCCGACGAGGCCGTGGCCCATGCCGTCGCCGGGGGCGTCGGCGCCGCGGCCGTCGTCGGTGACTTCGAGGCGGATGTCGTCGTCGCGGTAGTGCAGGCGCACGGTCGCGGTGGTACCGGGGCCGCCGTGCTTGCGGGTGTTGGTGAGGGCTTCCTGGACGATCCGGTAGACCGCGAGGGCCACGCCCTGCGGGAGTTCGACGGGCACGCCTTCGACCCGCAGCTCGACGGGGAGGCCGGCGCCGCGGACCTGGGCGAGCAGGTCCGCCAGCTGCTCGACGCCGGGCTGCGGCAGCATCGGCTTGTCTTCGTTCGCGGACCGGAGGACGCCGAGCAGGCGGCGCATCTCGGCCAGCGCCTCGCGGCCGGTGGAGGCGATGGCGCCGAGGGCGTGGCGGGCCCGGTCCGGATCGGCGTCGATGGCGTAGGCGGCGCCGTCGGCTTGGACGACCATCACGGAGACGTTGTGCGCGACGACGTCGTGCAGCTCCCGGGCGATCCGGGCGCGCTCCGCGGCCGCGGCCACCTGCGCCTGCGCGTCGCGCTCGCGTTCCAGGCGGGCGGCGCGGTCCTCGAGTTCCGCGTAGTAGGCGCGCCGGGTGCGCATCGAGTCGCCGAGGACCCAGGCGATCACGAAGGGCCCGGTGAGGAGGAGGAACAGGACGATCGTGTGGGTCGCGGTGGTGTTCGGCAGGTCCCACCAGCGGACCGCGGCGGCGATCGGCGCGGCGAAGCAGCCCGCGAGGGCGAGCCGGGACGCCCAGCGGGGGCCGTACGCGGCGGCCCCGTAGGCGATGACGGGCATCGCGAGGTCCATCGTGGCGGGGGGCACGTCGGCGATCAATTGGACGATGCCGACGAGGATGGTGGCGAAGAGGGCGAAGACGGGGATGGCGCGGCGGAGGGCAACGCAGCCGCAGAGGACCACAAGGGAGAACACGACGGCGCCGCGGTTGCCGGGGAGGTCGTCCGCGACGATTTCGAGCAGGCTCAGCGCGAAGAGCAGCACCGCCCAGGCGGTGTCCACCAGGAGGGGGCGTGCGCGGAGCCAGGCGTAGAGGCGTTGCACATATCCACAGTAAGAGGGTGGGTGGGCAGGGGCGGTTCGCGGTTGTCCACAGGCCGGGGTTTTGGCAGATGACAGGGGTCGTGGGGGTGGTCGAGGGTGGGAGTGTCGGGCGGGTCTCGGTATCGGCTTGATGGCGGAGGGGGCGCGGGAGGGGCTGCCTGCGCGGACTCCGGCCGGACATTGGTGGGAGGACGGAGGGCCCTGTCTCAGCTCAGCAACAACACTCGCCTCCCGCAGGGACGTCACCGCAGCGCCCTCTCCCCCGCCCGGTACCGTCACCCCCAATGAACAGCTGGTCATCCTGGCGCAAAGCCGCCCACCGCGCCCTCTACGGCCCCGGTGGTTTCTACCTGCGCCCCGAAGGCCCAGCAGGCCACTTCCGCACCTCCGTGCACGCCTCGCCGCTCTTCGCCGGGGCCCTCGCCCGCCTCGCCCGGGCCGCCAACCTGACCCGGGTCGTCGACGTCGGCGCCGGCCGGGGCGAACTCCTCGTCGCCATGACCCGCATCGACCCCGACCTGCGCCTCCACGGGGTCGACGTGGCCGCCTGCCCGGACGCGCTGCCCCCGTGCATCGGCTGGTCCGACACGGTCCCCGACGGCGCCCCCGCGCTCCTCGTCGCCAACGAATGGCTCGACAACGTGCCGGTCGACATCGTCGAGGTCGACGGCAAAGGCACCCCCCGCATCGTCGAGGTCGAGTCCGGCACCGGCCGCGAACGCCTCGGGCCCGAAGCGGCCGACGCCGACGCCGCCTGGCTGAACCGCTGGTGGCCGCTGAAAGGCGCCGCGCCCGGCACCCGGGCCGAGATCGGCGCCCCCCGCGACGAGGCCTGGGCGGCCGCCGTGCACCGGCTCGGCCGCGGGCTGGCCGTCGCCATCGACTACGGGCACGACCGCGACAGCCGTCCCCCGGCCGGCACCCTCGCCGGGTACCGGCAAGGCCGCGCGGTCGACCCCGTCCCCGACGGCACCTGCGACGTGACCTGGCATGTCGCCGTGGACGCGGTCGCCGCGGCCGGGGAAGCGGCGGGCGCCCACGGCACCGTCCTGCGCACGCAACGCGAAGCCCTGCGCGCACTCGGCGTCGAAGGCACCCGGCCGCCCTACGACCTGGCCCGTTCCAACCCGCGCGCCTATCTGGACGCCCTCCGCGACGCGGGCGAGGCCGGCGAACTCACCGCCCGCGGCGGCCTGGGCGACTTCCGCTGGGTGGTGCAGGGCGTCGGAATGGACGTCCCCGCGCTCCTCAGGGAAGCCTGATCACCCGCCCACCCCCACCCGGTCCATGAACAGACTCCCCGCGTTGTAGACCTGCACCCCGCTGACGTTCTTCCCGTAGATGATCCCGACGGTGGATTCCGCATAGACCCACACGGGCAGGTCGGCCACCATCGCCTGCTGGAGCGCCGCGTAGGCCTGCTTGCGTACGGCCGGGTCGGTGCTCGCGCGGGCGTCGTCGAGGGCCTTGTCTGCCGCCGGGTTCTTCCAGCCGTTCTGGTTCAGCGGACTGGCCGAGTGGAAGAGGCTCCACATCTCCGGCTCGGGATCGGGCAGCCAGGACTGGTACTGCCCGGCCTGGTAGTTGCGCTGCACGTTGAACTTCGCGACGAACGCCGCGACGTCCAGCGCCTCGATGCGCATCGACACGTTGCGGAACTGTTCGAGCCGGCTCTTCATCAGCTCGGCGACCTTCACACCGGTCTGCGAGATCGTGTACGTGAAGTCGACCTTCTTGCCTTCCGCGGCAAGCTCGTCGAACAGCTTCTGCGCCTCTTCCTTGTTCTGCGCGGGCTGCGCGGCGGCCGGGTCGAAGAACGGCGAGGTCTGGTCGAAGAAGTTCTTGGCGGGCACGAACCCGTTGCCGAGCACCTTGGGCACTTCGGCCGGGTCGAGCGCCAGCGCGATGGCGCGGCGGGCCCGGATGTCGTCGAACGGCGCCTGGCGCAGGTTGAACGCGATGTGCTGGCCGCCGATCAGGCTGAGCTGGGAGACCTGGAGTTCCTTCTTCGCCCGGTCGAGGTACTCCGGGTACGAGCTGGCGACGAGGTCGGCGCCGCCCGCCTTGACCGTCGTGTACTGCTGCTCGCGGTCCTGCACGGCCTTGATGGTGAGCTTGTCGAGCTTGGGGAGCCCCTTGTCCTTCTGCCAGTAGTCGGGGTTCCGGACGAACACCTGCTCACTCCCGCGCGTCCAGCTCTGCAGGATGAACGGCCCCGCGCCGACCGGCTTGGCGCCGGCCTCGGTCAGCCCCTTCGCGAGGGCGGACGGCGCCTCGATGTAGGTCAGGCGCGTGGCGACGAGCCGGTCGAAGTTGGGGTTGGGCGCCTTCGGGGTGATGCTGAGGGTGAGCGGGTCGACGACCTGAAGGGTGAGGCCGGAGGCGTAGGACGCCTGCGTGGAGCGGTTCTCCGGCTTGGTGTGCATCTCCCAGGTGAGCTTGACCGCGTCGGCGTTGAAGTCGGTGCCGTCGGAGAACTTCACGCCGGGGCGCAGCTTGAGCGTCCACGTGGCGCCGTTGTCGGCGGTGGTGAGGCCTTCGGCGAGGTGGGGCTTGACCTTGCCGTCGGCGTCGTCGAGGTAGACGAGCGGGTCGTACAGCGCGGACAGCCGGGGTTCGTCGGCTACTGCGACGCCGGAGGCGGTGAACGGGTCGAGCGCCCGCGAGTCGGCGAGCGCGAGCATGGTGAGGCTGCCGCCGGTCTTGGCCGCGGCGCCGGACGCGGCCGGGGCGTCCTTGTCGTCGGAGCCGCCGCCGCACGCGGTCGCGGCGAGGGCCAGGACGGCGGACAGCGCGGCCGCGGCACGGCGGCGCGGGGCGGTGCGGCGCGGCGGGGTGCGGCGCGGGTCGGGTCTCCACGGCATGGCGGAACCTCCTCGGGGGGCGGACGGTACGGGGCGTGGAACGGCGGAGCGGAAGCAGCGGACCTCAATCGGCCAGGCCGAGCACCCGGCGGGCGTTGCCGGACAGGAATTTCGGCCACACCTCGTCCTTGAACGGGACCTGCGGGAGGTCGCCGAAGATACGGTCGAGGGAGAGGCCCATCGGGAAGTACCCGGCGTAGATGATCTTGTCGGCGCCGCGGGTGTTGGCGTAGTCGACGATCGCCTTGGGGTAGTGCCGCGGAGCGAACGCACTGGTGGAGTAGTGCAGTCCGGGCCATTTGAGCATGAGTTTGACGGCCAGGTCGGTCCACGGTTCGCAGCCGTGCCGGGTGACCAGGACGAGTTCCGGGAAGTCGTACATGACTTCGTCGATCAGCTCGACGTGCTGGGCGGCCATGGGCAGGCGCGGCCCGGGGACACCGGCGCAGACGAAGGCGGGGATGCCGAGTTCCACGCACTTGGCGTAGATCGGGTACATCTTCTTGTCGTTGATCGGCACCTGCGGGAACGCCCCGGCCGGGAACAGCGAGACGGCGCGTGAGCCGAATCCCTGGTATTCCGCGACGAGTTGCCGGATCGCGGCCATGCCCTGGTTCGGGTCGAGGCTGCTGCACCCGACGAACCGGTCCGGGTGCAGGGTCACCGCGCGCCGGGCGGTCTCGGTGCCGAGGCCGACGAGACCTTGTGCGATGCCGAAGTGGTCCATCTGCGCGAGGGTGACGGCGATCGGGTCGTCGGTGGGCAGGTCGTGCGGCACCTGCTTGAACATGTACTCGGCCGGGAAGCGCATCTCCTCGCGGGATTCCCGGTCTTTGGTCTGGCGGCGGATGAAGTCGTATTGCGCGTCGCCGGGTTGCGGGAAGCCGATCATCGTGTCGACGACGGGGTGGCCTGCCGGGAAGCCCATGGGTGCTCCGTACGTGGTGGGGTGGGGTCAGCTGTGCGCTTCGAGGAGCCGCTTCAGGACTTTTCCGGTGTCCGAGTACGGGAGTTCGCGCCGGAACTCGACATGCGCGGGCACCTTGAACGCGGCCAGCGCTCCCGCGACCCACGTGCGGACCGCGTCCGCGGTCAGGTCGGCGCCCGGTGCGGGCACCACGACCGCTTTCACTTCTTGGCCGAGGACGGTGTGGTCGACGCCGACGACGGCCGCGTCCGCGATGTGGGGGTGCTCGACGAGGCGGTTCTCGACCTCGACGGGGTAGATGTTCTCGCCGCCGCGGATGATGAGGTCCCGCATCCGGCTTTCCAGGTGCAGGACGCCGTCGCTGATCCGCCCGAAATCGCCGGTGCGGTACCAGCGTTCCGCGTCGAGAGCGGCCGCCGTGGCGACCGGGTCGCGCCAGTAGCCGAGGAAGACGCCGGGGCCGTGCAGATGGATCTCGCCGACCTCGCCGTCGGCGGCGTCGGTGCCGTCGGGCCTGCGGACCCGCACCCGGGTGAGCGGGATGGGCGTGCCGACCGAGGCCGGGTCGTGTGCGGCGTCGACGCCCTTGAGGACGGTGCCGGCGCCGAACGTCTCGGTCATGCCGTAGCCGTTGCTGACCTGCGCGCCGGGGAAGGCCGCGCGGATGCGGCGCAGCAGTTCCGGGGCGAGGTTCGCGCCGCCGCAGCCGAGGGCGGTGACGGCCGTCAGGTCGTAGGACCCGAAGCCGGGGTGGTCGAGGATGCGCCAGTACTGGGTGGGGACGCCGCTCCACCGGGTGATGCGGTACCGGGCCATCAGCTCCAGGTGCGCGGTCTCGTCCCAGCGGCCGGGCGGCGGGAAGATCGCGGTGCCGGCGTTGAACGGTCCGGTGGCCAGGATGTTGGCGGCGCCCGAGACGTGGAAGAACGGCGAGGTGACGAGCGCGACGGGGGGCGTCGCACTGGGGGCCGCGCCGCTCCGCGCGAGGGCGAGGGCCGCGTGGCGGGCCCATGCCTGGGCGAAGTAGACGACGTTGCGGTGCGACAGCGTGGCGCCTTTGGGGCGGCCGGTGGTGCCGCTGGTGAACAGGACGACGGCGGGGTCGTCCTCGTCGATCACCGTGCCGGGGCGCAGGATTTCGGCGCCGCCTCCCCCGTGTGCGTCCGCCGCGGCACCGAACTCGTCGAAATCGACCGCGACTTGACCATGGGCTCGGAGCAACTCGGCACGCTTCGCGTCGGCGAGGACGAGGACCGGGTCGGTCAGGCCGATGCCGTAGGCGAATTCGGGCCCGCTCCACCAGCCGTTGAGGCCGGTGGCGACGGCGCCGAGCCCGAGCACCGCCCAATAGCCGAGGACGTGTTCGAGGCTGTTCGCGCCGGCGAGTGCGACACGGTCCCCCTTGCGGACCCCGTAGCGGTCGGCGAGCAGAGCCGAACGGGCGGCGATCAGCCCGGCCGCCTCGCGGTAGGCGACCGTGCGGTCCGGGAAGACCAGGAACGGGCGGTCGGGCTCCCGGGCCGCCGCGGCGGCGAGCATGGCGGGCAGGTGGGGATGGCGGTGGACGAAGACCTCCGTCGGCACCCCGAGCACCTCTTCGACCGCGGTCGCGAACGGCACGGCGTACCCCCTCCTTGGCACGGCGGGCAGGGTCGTCGGCGACGGGCGCCGATGCCGGGCGAAGCTAGAACAGAATTTCAAATCAAACAAGAGGAACCGGATCGGCGGTCACGTCAACCGTGTTTCCACTGCACTGCTCCAGCTCTGGCTAAATTTAGAATCACCTTCTACTGTGTGCGGCACATCCCGACCGACCCATGGAGTCCCCGTGGCCGCACGCGCGCTCGGCTTCCGCTGCTTCGACTTCGACAACCACTACTACGAAGCGGAAGACGCCTTCACCCGCCACCTCGACCGCCGGATGGCCCGGCGCACCATGCAGTGGGTCGAGATCAACGGGCGGCGGCGGCTGCTCGTGGGCGGCAAGCTCAACCGGTACATCCCGAACCCGACGTTCGACCCGGTGTCCAAGCCCGGGGCGCTCGACGAGTACTTCCGCGGCCGCAACCCGCAGGGCCTGGACACGTCGGAGCTGTTCGGCGAACTGGAGCCGATCGCGGCGGCGTACCGGGACCGCGAGGCGCGGCTGGCGGTGATGGACGAGCAGGGCATCGACGGCGCCGTGTTCCTGCCCACGCTCGGGGTGGGCATGGAGCAGGCGCTGGTGCACGACATCCCGGCGGCGGTGGCCGCGTTCCGGGCGTTCAACCGGTGGCTGGACGAGGACTGGGGGTTCGCCTACCGGGAGCGGATCTTCGCGGCGCCGTACATCACCCTGTGCGACCCGGAAGCGGCCGTGCGGGAGATCGACTGGGCGATCGGCCGCGACGCGCGCACGGTCGTCATGGTCGCCGGCCCGGTCGCGACCGCGTCCGGCATGCGCGCGCCCGCCGACCCGATGTTCGACGGGTTCTGGTCGCGGGTGAACGAGGCCGGGCTGACCGTGGTCTACCACGGCGGCGAGTCCCACTACACGAAGTACCTGCGGGACTGGGGCGAGCCGGCCGAGGTCGAGGCGTTCCGTGTGCACCCGTTCCGCCGCCTGGTGTCGGCGAACCCGGTGCAGGACACGTTCGCGAGCCTGCTCGCGCACGGCCTGTTCGGCCGGTTCCCGAACCTGCGGGTCGCGGCCATCGAGACCGGCTCGGACTGGGTGTTCCACCTGTTCGAGAAGCTCAAGAAGTCCTACGGCCAGACCCCGCAGATGTGGGCCGAGGACCCCCGTGAGACGTTCCGCCGGCACGTCTGGGTGGCCCCCTTCTACGAGGACGCCCTGGCCGGCCTGCGCACCATGATCGGCCCCGAGCGCATCCTCATGGGCTCCGACTTCCCGCACGCCGAGGGCCTCGCCGTGCCCGCCGCGTTCGTCGACGACCTCCGCGGAGCGGGCTTCGGCGACGACGACTGCCGGCTGGTGATGCGGGACAACGGCGCGGGGCTGAGCGTGCGGCGTCCGGGGTGAGGCGGCGGGCGGGCCCGCATCGCGCTCGCCCGCCCGTCCGGTGCCCGGCCCGTTTCTCCGTCGATAGGCTTCCGCTCATGCTCCCCAACACCCCCGCGCCGCTGCCGGTCGAGGTGATGACCCGCGGCCAGCTTGCGCGCCGGGAGCGCCTGACCCGGGCCGTGGTCGACCTGGTCGCCGAGAGCGGGCCGGACCACTTCCAGATGAAGGACGTCGCGGAACGGTCCGGCGTCGCGCTCGGCACGGCGTACCGCTACTTCGCGTCGAAGGACCACCTGCTCGCGGTCGCCATGTCGGAATGGCAGCGGCGGCTCACCGACCGGATGCTCGCCGAGTTCGACAAGCCGGGCTCCCGGGCCGCCGAGCCGCTGCCGGTCGTGGAGCGCATGCTCAACTACACGGCGCGGGAGATCCGCGGATTCCAGCGGCACGCGCACTTCGCCGAGCTGATGGTGCGGATCTACACGTCGACGGACCCGTTCGCCAGCGAGGCGATGCGGGACATCTCCCGCAACAACAGCGCGGTCATGGAGCGCCTGCTCGCCGACGTACCGGCGGGCCCGCGCGGCATCGCCCGCAACGCCATCGAGGCGGTGCTGATGCACGCGCTGACCACGTGGGTCACCGACCGCTGCACGATCGCCGAGGTCTTCGAACGGGTCCAGGCGACCGTGCGGTACGTGCTCTCGCCCGCGGCGGTCGCCTTCGACGGCGGCACGGACGACGACCGCGACGTGGTGTGGCGGACCGCGGCGGACTCGGCCGTATCCCCGGCCGACTCCGACTCCGACTCCGGCTCCGTCTCCGGCTCCGCGTCCGGCCCCGACGACGTGTCTCCGGCCGACCCGGACCTCGCCTGACGCGCGAGACAGAAAGCGCTATGACCGGTCCCGCTCCGCACGTCTGGCGCCCCGCCGGGGTGCGCTGGTCGCACGACGGCCCCGCGCTCACGTGGGCCGCGCCCGGCGGCGCCCCGCCGCGGGTCAGCCCGCTGCGGCTCGGCGGCACGCCGTCGTTCCGGGTCGGCGCCGACCGGCGCTGCCTCGGCGTCCGGCGCGGGCGGCGCCGTATCCCGTGCCCGGACGCGGCGGAGCTGCCGCCGTCGGCGCACGGCGGGCAGTGCCCGGCATGCCAGGCGCTGGACCGGTCGTCGTCGGTGGCCGCGGACACCGTGCCGGACGATCCGCAGCCGTACCGCGTCTACCTCGCGTACCACGGCGCCGAGACGATCAAGGTCGGCATCACCGCCGCCCGGCGCGGCATCGACCGGCTCCTCGAACAAGGCGCGCTCGGTTCGGTGTTCCTCGCCGAAGGCCCGCTGATGGCGGCACGCCGCGCGGAAAGCGTGCTGCGTACCGGGCTGGGCCTGCCCGAACGGGTGATGTCGCCCGCCAAACGGACCGCACGCCGGGCGCCCGCACCGGCGGACCGGCGGGCCGAGCGGTTGTCCGAGGTACGCCGGGCCGCACTCGCCTCCGCGGGGTGGCCGGAATCCCTGTCCTCCGCGGGCGAATTCCCGATCGTCGACCACGCACCCGCCTACGGCCTGCCGGACGGCGGCATTCACCCGTCCGCCGAGGTCGCCCCGCTCACCCCGGGCGCGGTCGTCGCCGGAACGATCAAGCACGTGATCGGATCCGACGTGTACCTTGCGACACCGCACGGCCTGGTGCTCCTCGACGGGCGGCTGCTGGAGGGCTGGGCGCTCGGCTCCGCCCCCGCGGAGGCGGTGATCGACGCCGCACTGCACCCGGTTGCCGTACCGGAAGAAGACACCGGGGAGCAGTTGTTCATGGACTGGGGCACGGCGGGGTAGTCGCACTCCGCCACTGTGGAGGGAGACCCTGTGAAGATCGCTGTCCTCGGCACCGGCGAGGTCGGCCGCCGACTCGCCGGCAAGCTCGTGGCCGTCGGGCACGAGGTCACCCTCGGCTCCCGCACCGCCGACAACCCGGCCGCCATCGAATGGGCGACCGCCACCGACGCGGCCCACGGCACGTTCGCGCAGGCCGCGGCGGGTGCCGAGATCGTCCTCAACGCCACCGGCGGCCTCGTCTCGCTCGCCGCGCTGCGGGCCGCGGGCGCGGAGAACCTGCGCGGCAAGGTGCTGATCGACGTGTCCAACCCGCTCGACTTCTCGGAGGGCTTCCCGCCGAAGGTCGTGCAGCCGGACGGGATCAGCGTGGCCGAGCAGATCCAGGCGGCGTTCCCGGAGGCGAAGGTCGTCAAGACCCTCAACACCATGGCCAACGAGGTGATGGTGGACCCCGGTCAGGTGCCGGGCCCCCACAACGTCTTCCTGAGCGGCGACGACGCCGACGCCAAGGCCCAGGTCGCCGGAATCCTGCGGTCGTTCGGCTGGGGCGACGACCAGGTCATGGACCTCGGCGACCTCTCCAGCGCCCGCGGCACCGAGTTGTTCCTGAGCCTGTGGCTGCGGCTCATGGGCGCCGCCGGCGCACGGGTGTTCAACGTGGGGGTGCTGAAGGGCTGACGGACCGGTCTCGCCGTCGCGGCTTCCCCGGCTTCCCCGGAAAAAGGTGTCCGCTGCGAGTAGATTGGCCGCCCATGACGGATTTCCTGCGCGCGAAGATCCTGTACGGCTTCGACCTGCTGGACGCCGACGGCGACGGGGCGCTGACCGAAGCCGACCATGTCGCGATGGGGCGGCGGATCGCCGCCGCCCTCGGCCATCCGGACGGGGGAAGCGAGGAACGCGCCATCGTCGACGCGTACTTGGGGATCTGGCGGGACGTGCACCTGCCCCAGGACGAGGACGGCGACGGGCGTATCGAGAGGGCGCAGTTCCTCGCTTCGACGCTGGCCCTGTCCGCGGACGCGGAGCTGGCGGGTGCGGCGCTGGGCGGTCTGGCCGAGACGTACTTCTCCATCGCCGACCGGGACGCCGACGGCTCCATCGACGCCGCGGAGTTCGCCGACTTCACCCGCGGCCACTGCCCGACCCTGTCCGACGCGTCCCTCGCCGAGGCCTTCGGCCGCCTGGACACCGACGGCGACGGGCGCCTCCCCCTCGACGAACTGCGCTCGGCACTCGTCGCCTACTTGGCGGGCAACGACCCGGACGCGCCCGGGAACTGGGTCTTCGGAGACCCGCGGCATCTGGGCTGAGCCTCGCACCCGACGCCGTGGGCGGCGCGGCTAGGCGATCACCGACTCCCCTTCTCCGTCCGGCACTTCGAAGCCTGTCGCGTAACGGTCGAACAAGGAGTCGTCGACGGTCACCGCGTTGGCGCCGTTCTCCCGGTTGCGAACGGCCAGGCGACGCCTCAGCGTTGCGTGATCCACCGGCAGGTACACCAGTTCCCACCGCGCGCCGCGACTCTCCACCAGAGCCTTGTAGTCGTCCCGCGCGGCCCGGCTCCAGAAGCTGTAATCCACCACGACATCGCGACCGGCCCGCAGCAACTCAACCAGCTCGACACGCTGTTCGGCCCGCACCTCGTCCTTGAGCGCGTCGAACTCCTCCGGCGCCAGCACCACCCCCGGGTCGCGGCCGCCGATGCGCCGCCACACGACCTCGTCGATCGACAGCCGGACGTAGCCGCGGCGTTCCAGCTCCAGCGCGTAGGTGGTCTTGCCGGAAGCGGGGAGACCGCACATGAGGACAACCGTGGGTGGGGCGTGCGTCATCGGGTCAGCCTAGGTGGCACGCTCGGAACGCAGCGAAGCCATTTGGCGAACGCATCCGCACACAAAGGCCTTTCGGGGCGTCTCGGATGTCCTCCGCTTGCGTCATTTGGACAGGAGGCGGTGTGGAACGCATGCGCTCGGCTAGCGTCTCGTCCGTTGAGAGCCGGACCGCCACCTGCCGCGGAGTGATCCCTTTGGCGACACTGACGAAGTATCAGCAGGACCCGACCGACATTGAGCCCAAAGCCACACTCCCGGCACGCGCGATCGCGGTCCTGGCCAACAAGGTCGGCATCAACACCACCGCGGAACGCGTCCAACAGCACGGCCTGTACAAGGCCGCACACGCCATCAAGGTCGGAGCGGACTTTTTCAAGCCCGCGGTCAAGGCGGCCCAGTACATCGCCGAAGGCGGCGCGGTCAGCCTCGGCATGGCGGTACCCGGCGCCAGCGACGTGGTCTTGAAGGCCGCCAAGATCGCAGCGACCGGATTCCTGGAGAACAGGGTCGCCAAGGCCGAGGCGCGCCAGGAACAGCGCGCTGCCATGGCTCAGGCGCCCAAGTCGCAGGAGCGCGCGCGGGGTACCTACATGCTTGTGCCCGACATGATCTGACCCGACGTCCCTGGCCGGTTACGGCATAGTGGGGCGGTCGGCGCCCGGCGTGACTCCTACCCGCGCCGGGCTTCGAGCGCGTCCAGGATCAGGTCCAGGCCGTAGCCGAACTCGGCGGTGTGGTCGTAGCCGGGGCGGAGCGCGTGGTCGGTGATCATCTCGGCGAGGTACGGGAATTCGTCGGCGGGCAGCGCGTCGAGGATGTCCCCGGCCACGGCCTCCACGTCGCCCGGATCGGCCACCGGCAGGCTCTTCTCCTGGAGGACGTAGCCGCCGATGTAGCTGTCGATGAGCGAGACGGCGTGCGCGGCCATCGGCAGCGTGAAGCCGGCCCGGCGGAGCACGCCGAGGACCGCGTCGTGGTGGCGGAGCGTGGCCGGGCCCGGGTTGCGCCGGGAGTCCATGAGCCCGAGCGCCCAACTGTGCCGGGACAGGACGGCGCGCGCGGAGAACGCCCGGGTGCGGAGGGCTTCCCGCCAGTCGCCGCGGCCCGCGTCGGGCAGTTCGACAGCCGCGAACACGACGTCGACAACCCCGTCGAGGATCGCGCCCTTGTTCGGCACGTGGTGGTACAGCGACATGGCCTCGACGCCCAGCTCCTGCGCGACTTTGCGCATGGTGATCGCCTCGACGCCGCCGCGGTCGGCGACCCGGACGGCGGCCTCCAGGACGCGGGCTTTCGTGAGGGGCTGCCGCGCGGCCGCGCGGGGTGCTGCCGGCATCGCGGCTCCTGATCGGTTGACAGGCTCGGGCCTACGAGTCAACCTTACATACGTAAGGCACCTTACGAGCGTAAGGAGACACCCATGCCGATGCCTCTGTGGTGGGGCCACATCAACAAGCGGCTGTTCAACCCCCGCGCGATCGCGGGCGGGAAGTGGCCGGTACTGACCCACGTGGGCCGCGGTTCCGGCACGACGTACCGCACTCCCCTCGACGCGCATCCGGTCGACGGCGGCTACCTGTTCGTCCTGGTCTACGGCTCGCGCTCGGACTGGGCCCGCAACGTCCTGGCCGCGGGCACGGCCCGCCTCCGCGTCGACGGGTCGGAGGTGGCGCTCACGGCCCCGCGCCTCGTGGACCGGGCCGAGGCCTTCCGGGCTCTCCCGCCGGAGGTCCGGCGGCCTCCGCGACTGCTGCGGATCACGGAGTTCCTGCGGATGGACACGACGGCCGGCTGACCGCCGACGAGTTGGGCGCTTCGGGGATCGACGAGACCCGCCGATGACGGCCGGCATGCCTCCGTGGTTCAATTTGAGCGAATGCTCAAAACCGTTGCCCGGCAAGCCCGAGGAGCGCTCCATGCCCGTTCCCGACAGCCGCCCCAGCCGCCACGCCGCCGTGTGGGCGGGCATCGCCTTCGGCCTCGCGACGATCCCCGTTCTGGTCATCGGGGGCGTCCTCGTGTACCTGGCAGGTCCTGCCACGGCAGCCCTCCTGTTCGGAGTCGCGTTCGGCCTGCTGGCGTGGCCCCTCCTCGCCCGGACGAACCGTGAACTCGTCGTCGCGGAGCTGGTCTCGGGAACGATCCTCGGCAGTGCGACCCTGGCCATGGGGATGTGCATACCGCTTGTCGGCGTGCTGATCCTCGTCCCGTTCCTCCCGGCCATCTGCGCCGCGGTCACGGCGACCCTGATCGCCGCCCGGACGCTGGTCCTGGAGAGAGACCCCGCGGTTCGCCGCCGCATGCCCGCCTGACCGCGGCCCTATCGTGGGGAATCGTCGGCCGTCGAGCGCTCCCCTGGAGGTGACCCCGTGCACCGCGTCCTCGTCAGCCGCTGCCTGCTCGGCGAGCGGGTGCGGTACGACGGACAGGCCACCGCGGCCTACCCGTTGCTCGCCGCCTGGGCCGCCGAGGGACGCGTCGTCCCGGTCTGCCCCGAAGTCGAAGGCGGCCTCCCGACACCCCGTCCGCGGGCGGAGATCCCCGGCGGCCAGGGCGCCGCGGTGCTGGACGGGCGCCTGCCGGTGGTCACGATCGACGGCGGCGACGTCACCGCGGCGTTCCTCTCCGGCGCCGAACGCTGCCTCGATCTGGTAGCCCGGCACGGCATCCACATCGCCGTGTTGAAAACCAAGAGCCCGTCCTGCGGCAACGACCACGCCTACGACGGCACCTTCACCGGCACGCTGCTCCCCGGCGAAGGCGTCGCCGCGGCAGCCCTGCGCCGAGCGGGCGTCCGGGTTTTCCACGAGGGTCAACTCGACGAAGCGGAAAGAGCTTTGGAGAGTCTGGAATCGAATTGAAGATCCCCACTGGGCTGTTGCCTTTGCAGGCTCACTCGTCACGGCCGCGGCCGCGGCCGCCGCGCCGCCCATGGCCGCGCGCCGCACAAAATAGCTTTCCACAAAGGCAATTGGCCATCGACGACTCGATGGGGCTTCGACCGCGCCAGAGAGAGGATCTTGGCAGCCCACCCGCCATACCGAAGGCAGGTCGATCGGTCAGCCCTGGCCACGTATCCGCGCGGGCGAGCCCGAGTCCGGTTCGTGCGCCGCGGGGGCGGCGCGCGCAACATGAACAGGGTCTGCCGGCCCCGGTCACGATGGCCGGGAGTTCACGCTGGCCAGGAGCGGTGAGGCGAGCGACGGGAACCTGCGGGCGGGTTTCGGCGGCCGGTCAGGCGGCGATTGGTCGGCGGGCGAGGATGACGGAGTCTTCGAGCCCGAGTTCCGAAAGCAACGCCGAGCGCCGCGTGGCTGGGGGCCACGCGGCGCTCGGTGGAGGTGAAACCGCGGGCAGGAAGGCGGGGCCTTCAAGCCCGGTGGGTGGGTCAGCCCTTGCCCAGGACGCCCGCCTCGCGGAGTTCGGCGATCTTGGCATCGTCGTAGCCCAGGAGGTCCTGGAGGACCTCGGCGCTGTGCTGGCCGATGGTCGGAGCCTTGAACGGGCGCGGGAGTTCCTCGCCGACGAAGTGGATCGGGGAGGAGAGCTGGTCGCTGCCCAGCTCTTCCTTCGGGAACCACTGGAAGCGGTGCTGGAACTGCGGGTCGTCCGCGATCGTCTTCGGGTCGTTGACCGGGGCGATCGGGGTGTTGGCCTCGTTGCCGAAGGCGAGCCACTCGGCGGAGGTGCGGGTGAGGAAGATCTGGCGGAGTTCCTCGCGGAGCTCGATGTTGCCCACCGCGTGGTCCGCGTAGGTGGAACCGGGCCACTTCTCGAACAGCTCGGGGCGGCCGACCGCTTCGCAGAAGTTCTTCCACAGCGACTGCTCGGACGCCATGAACAGCACGTACCCGTCCGAAGACTTGTACATCTGGTAGCGGACGCCCTCGGTCATGCCCGCGGTACCCGGCGCGCGGCGGACGTAGTTGTCCGTCTTGTTGCCGGTCACCTCGGACTCGGGACGCTCGTACGCCTTGTACGTCTCGCTGCGCAGCCAGTCCATCGCCGCCGCCGCATCCGACTGCGCGATGTCGATCTGGCCGCCGACACCCGTCGCGCGGGCGCGGATGATCGCGGCGAGCACGCCGAGCGCACCGAACAGCGGGCCGGCGTGGATGCCGATCGACGCGTGCTCCGGCGTGTACGGGTGGCCCTCTTCGGTGAACGCCGGCTTCACGACGCCCGCCCACGTGTCGTACGCCACACCGTGCGACGGCATGTCGCGGTACGGCCCGGTCGCCCCGTACCCGGAAATCGTGCAGAAGACGAGCTTGGGGTTGACCGCCTTCAGGTCCTCGTAGCCGATCCCGCGCTTGGCGAGACCGCCCGGACGCATGGCCTCGATGACCGCGTCGGCGTCCTTGACGAGTTCCTTGAACGTCTCGAGCGCCTCGGGCTTGCGAAGGTCGAGCACCAGCGACTTCTTGCCGCGGTTGATGTGGAGATGCATGAGGGAGACGCCCTCGATGATCGGCCACGTCATGTCGCGGATGTAGTCGCCGTTCGGCGGCTCGATCTTGATCACCTCGGCCCCGAGGTCGACCAGGGCCGAGGTGATCGCGGCGGGTCCGAGCATCGAGCATTCGATGATCCGGACTCCGGCCAGCGGCGCTGGCACCTGACTCATGGCGACCTCCAGGAGAATGTGACGGTGCGTCAGATACTAGCGATCGACGTCCGCAGGGGAACCCCCCAAACGCGCCGACCACCTGTGAGGCCCCTCTCCCCGGCGTCCGATTCGTGACCTTTCGGCCTGGTCGTGGACCAGCTGCGACGCCTCGGCGGCGTCCCGCAGGGGCGCGGTGACGTGCACCGGACCCGGCGTCGTGTCCAGGTGCACGGTCGCCAATCCGAGCAGGCGTTCGAACGGCCCCTGGGTCCGGCGGACGCTCTGCACCTTTGCGTGCGGGATCACATCCGTCTCCCGGTGCAGGATCCCCCGCCGCGCCACGAACACCCGGTCGTCCGCCCCGCAGGCCATCGCCCGCCACCGCACCGGGCTGTGCAGGCGAGCCCGGCGCGGCACCGGGGAGAGCGGCACCGCCTGCACGTCCACCCCCGGCAGGATCCGGCTCAGCACCCCCAGCGCGACCGGCAGCGGCGCCACCGGCAGCAGCGTCGACTCGTGGTTCTCGTGGTCGTCGTGCTTGCCGTAGCCCGCGATGTTGACCTCGACCCGCACCCACCCCTTCGCCCGCCACAGCAGCGGCTGCACGATCCGCACGGCCTGCACGCGCCCCGGCGGCACCGTCTGGTGCCGGTGCTCGATCAGGCCGTGCGCGAGCCGCAGCCCGTCCGGCGACTCGGACAGCGTGAAGTCGAAATACCGCAGCACCCGCCCGACGGAGAACTGCCACGCGGCGATGAACAGCGGCACGAAACCGAGCAGCAGCGGCTCGTTCCCGGTCCCCACGGCCATCCCCACCAGCAGCGCCGACGGCAGCAGGAACACCCACGTGCCGACCGACAGCAGCACCGACCCGATCAGCACCGGCATCGGCACCACGACCAGCGGCTGCTCGGGCGCCTCCCCCGCGTCCGGCCGCACCCCGGCGGCCCGGGCCAGCAATTCGGCGCGCAGCGCCTGCGCATCCGTCTCGCGCAGGTACGCCAGCGAGCCCTCCGCCGACTCCCCGCCGGCGACCTGCAGCTTCAGTTCGGCCAACCCGAGCAGCCGGGCGATGAAGGGCCGCACCACGTCGACCGCCTGAAGCCGCCCGAGATGCACGTGCCGGGTCCGCCGGAACAGCACCCCCGAGTCGATCCGCAGATCGTCCGCCTCGATGCGGTAGACGGTGAACACCCAGCTCAGCCAGCCCCACAGCAGCGCCGCCACGAACACCGCACCGGCGATCGCCAGGCCGATCCGGGTCTCCGGCGAGCGCGCCGCGTGCTGGCCCCAGATCGCCAAAACCACCGCCATCGCCTTCCACCCGCGCGCGACCGGGGTCAGCGGGTGCAGGCGGCGGGCGAGGCGGCTGCCGCCGTCGGCCGGTCCCTCCTCGGTTGCCACGCCGTCACAGCCCTGCCGACCGGGCCTCGCCCTTTTCGGCGAGGCGGTCCCGGAGCCGGGCGGCTTCCTCCGGCGGCAGTCCGCGGACCACCGCGTCGGTGGTCGCGGACGCGGTGTGCAGGGTGATGGTGGCGATGCCGAAGTGCCGCTCCACGGGGCCGGCGGTCACGTCGACGAACTGCATGCGGCCGTACGGCACCACCACGAGCCGCCGGAACAGGACGCCGTGTGCGATCAGCAGATCGTCGTCGCGCTCCGCATACCGCCACGACCGCTGGTTCCGGCGCAGCGCGACGAGCGTCCAGGCCAGCGCGACCGCGAGCGTCCCGGCGATGACCGCGCCGAGCCACGGCGCGACGAAGATCCCGGCGAGCACGCCGCCCGCGGCCGCCGCCGGGAGCACGACCGCCACGGCCAGGAACCGGCGCACCCGGTAGAGCTGCCCGGACACCGGGTGCCACTGCTGGTCGGGCGGGGCGAGGGCGTGATCCATGGGCCCAGCGTAGAAGCCGGGCGCGCGCCGGGGCCGCGGACGAACCGGGCGCCGCCCGGCGGCTGGCAAAATCGGCGGTATGACGGAGACCACCGTGGGCGTCGGGATCGGCGCGGACCAGCTCGACACCACCGACATGGTGCTCAACATCGGTCCGCAGCACCCCTCCACACACGGGGTCCTGCGGCTGAGACTCGTGCTGGACGGCGAACGGATCGTCAGCGCGGAGCCGATCGTCGGCTACATGCACCGCGGCGCCGAAAAACTGTTCGAGGTGCGGGACTACCGGCAGATCCTGGTGCTGGCGAACCGGCACGACTGGCTGTCCGCGTTCTCCAACGAACTCGGCGTCGTCCTGGCCGTCGAACGCATGCTCGGCATGGAGGTGCCCGAGCGCGCGGTGTGGGCGCGCACGCTGCTGGCCGAGCTGAACCGGGTGCTCAACCATCTGATGTTCCTCGGCTCGTACCCGCTCGAACTCGGCGCGATCACCCCGATCTTCCACGCGTTCCGGGAGCGCGAGGAGATCCAGACGGTGATGGAGGAGATCTCCGGCGGCCGCATGCACTTCATGTTCAACCGGGTCGGCGGGCTGAAGGAGGACCTGCCCGCGGGCTGGCTCGGCCGGACCCGCACCGCGGTCGCCGACGTCCGATCGCGCATGCCGGTGCTGCACGACCTCGTGCACGGCAACGAGATCTTCCGGGCCCGGACGCGCGGTGTCGGCGTACTGACCCCCGAACAGGTGCACGCCTATGGGGTGAGCGGGCCGATCGCGCGCGCCTCCGGTGTGGACTTCGACCTGCGGCGCGACGAGCCGTACCTCGCGTACGGCGACCTCGCCGACGTCCTGCGGGTGGTGACGCGCACCGAAGGCGACTGCCTGGCCCGCTTCACGTGCCTCCTCGACCAGGTCGACGTGTCACTGGACCTCGCCGACGCGTGCCTCGACCGGCTCGAAGCCCTGCCGCCGGGACCGATCAACCTGCGGCTGCCGAAGGTGCTGAAAGCCCCCGAGGGGCACACCTACGCATGGACGGAGAACCCGCTCGGCATCAACGGCTACTACCTGGTGTCGCGCGGTGAGAAGACGCCGTGGCGGCTGAAGCTGCGGTCGGCGTCGTACAACAACATCCAGGTGCTGGCCGAAGTGCTGCCGGGCTGCCTGGTCGCCGACATGGTGGCGGTCCTCGGGTCGATGTTCTTCGTGGTCGGCGACATCGACAAGTAGGCGGCGGGGCGCCGCGCGCGACCGGAAACGCCGCCGCCTCCGCGGATTCCCGGCGACGGGAGCCCGCGGAGGCGGTTCGGTGCGGTGCGGTGCGGTACAGCCGAGGGTCAGGCCTGCTTGCGGTCGTCGACGATCTTCGGCAGCTGCTCGGTGTCGTCGTGCGCGGTGAGGTCGACCGGCAGCGCACGCCCGGTCCGCGGCTCGTGGGTGAGCAGCGGACGGATCGCGGCGGCCCGCCCGGCGATCAGCTCGCGCGGCGTGCGGGTGGCACGCGGCGGGACGGGCGCCTGCGGCGCGGCTTCGGCTTCGGCTTCGGCTTCGGGCACCGCGTCTTCCACCGCCGGGTCCTCCGCCACCGGACGCCCGAAGAAGTCGAACCGGCCCGCGGCCGCCTCGGCCTCCGCCATCCGCCGGTTCGTCTCCCGCACGGTGTCCGCGACGTCGCGGACCACGCGGGCGACGGCTTCGTCGGCGGGCAGCGCGGCCACGGCCGGTTCGAGCGACTCGACCCCGAGGTCGAGCACGGGTCCGCCTTCGGCGGGCTCGGCCGCCGGCACGAAGGCTTCGACCGCGGCGGCGGGCCGCAGCACGAGTTCGGCGGCGGGGTCGAGGGCGGGGGAAGTCGCGGTGGCAGCCGACGGGCCCGCGATCGGCTCGGCGGCAGCGGGAACCGCCGTGTCGACCGCACCATCCGACGCAGCATCGGCCTCCGGACGCGGCTCCGGCACACGCGCCGTACCGAGAGGCGCAACCTCCGCGGGCGCGGCGTGCCGAGGAGTGCGGCGATCGACGGCGGTAGGGGCCGAGGGCGGCGGGGCAGACGACGACGCCTCCGGTGCCGCATGCCGACGCGCGGGCGCGGGCAGCGCCACGGCGGCCGCCGGAGCAGCCGGAGCAGCAACGGCCTGGGCCGGAGCCGTGCCCTGCACCGGTCCGAATACCGAAGCCGCGTACGCCGGAACCAGCCCGGACACCGCGATCGGCGGGCGTCGCACGCCGGGGACCTGCGACGCTGCCGATTCCACGGCTGCGGCATCGCCGGGCTGCGTGTTCGGCTCCGCGCGGTCGGCGGGCGGCGGGGTCGCCGCGGTCGCGTCACCGCTCACGGGCTGCGGGGCATCGAGCCGGGGCAGCTGTCCGTCGGCCAACGAATAGGGGCTTGCCGCGGCATTGTTCGCGAGGGCGGCCTGCGCGGCGGTCGCGGCACTCGCGGCCGCCACCCGCCCGCCGGCCGACGAAGGCACCTGCGCCACACGGGCGGTCGCCGCGTCCGACACCGGAACGCCGGGCGAGGCACTCGGCGCGGCAGTGTCGTCCGCCGTGCGGTCCACGGCGGTGTTCGAGCGGCCGGCAACGGCCCCCCGCGTCGGGGAGCCCGTCGAAGCGGCACCGGGCGCTGCCTGGCTTTCGTTGCCCGGCCCCGCAGTCGCACCACCGGCAGAGCCGGCCGTAGGCACCACACCCGGAGCACCCACAGCCGGTACCCCGGAGGCAATCGCCCACGGGGTAGCCGACGGCCGCCGGACCGGAGTCCGGTCGACTGCCGAAGTGCCGGTTCGGGCAACGCTCTCCGGCGTCGCAAGGGGCCCCGCAGGCCCGGCGGTGTTCCCGGACCGACCGGACGGAGCCGCGGGCCGAGCCACGTCGGTCCCCGCACCACCCACCCGAGCGGCCGTCGCCGCGGCGGCACCCGCATCCGCACCCGGCAGGCTCTGCGCTCCCTCGGACGCCCGCGCACCCGCCTGCGGCATCAGACCCGTACCCACCCGCGGCACAACCCCCGTGCCCCGCACACCCGCAGCCGACGGAGCCCCGGGGCCCTTGCGGGCAACCCCGCCGCCCGCCGCAGGCGAACCGTCCGCCGTGGCCGCCCCGACGCCGATACCCGGCGCCTCGGCCTCGTACAGATTCCCCCGGTTCCGCTCCGCCGCCGCCCGCTCCAGGTTCGCCAGCGCCGCCGCGCCCTGCGCGAACAGGGGGGCGCTGAGCCGGACCGGCCGCGGCGGGAGGGACTTCTCCAGGTTCGCGATGCGGTTGAGCATCCCCCGCTCGCGCTCGCGCGCGGTGGCGAGTTCCCGCTCCCGGGCGGCCAGCTTCAGCAGGGTCTCCTCGCGGCCCGCGCGCGCCTCGTCGGCGCTCTGCGCGAGGTGTTCGCGTTCGCCGCTGCGGACCGCCAAGTCCTTGCCGTACCCGCGGCGGCTCTGCCGCAGCAGGACGACGACGCCCGCCGTCGACACCACGGCGCACAGCACGCCGACGCGAAGCACCGTCGTGCTCCCGCCTATTGCCATCAGCAGCAAGGCGATCAGCGCGGGCGAAAGTGCCCCGGTGAGCACGGATATGCGCAGCAGGGCGGAGGACTGGCGGTGACGTCCACGAGGCATGGGAATGACGTTAGCGTGCACGAATGTTCCAACGTGCGGCGGCACACCGATTCCTGATGATCTATCGACATCAAGACAGCAAAGATCCCTCGACGTGCCGACCAAGCACCAGATCCAGCCGCACGCCAGGCAAACGACGTCCGGGCCTCAAATCAGCCCATGTGCCTTCAAATAGTCGTGGACAACCGTGGCCGGGCGCCGCCGCTGCTGGTCGACCTTCCTGTTCAGCGCCGCCAAGTCCGCGGTGGTGAGCACCGGTCCGAGCCGGTCGACGATCGGCAGCACGCGGTCGGCGTCGCCTTGGTAGGCGACCGGCACGATGTTGTCCGCGTTCTGCAGCTTCTTGTCGTCGGCCAGGATGACCAGCCCGTACCGGTCCAGCGTCGCGTCGGTCGTCGTCACCAGCACCATCTGGTCGCGCCCTTGCTGGACGGCCTGCTTCGCCACGGCCGTCCCCACGCCCAACGGATCGACGCCGGACACCTTGATGCCGTACGTCTGCTCCAACCCCGGCGCGCAGAACGGCCGCACCTTGCACTCCTCCCCCGCCGCGATCCGCACCTCGACGCCGGACGCGCCGAGGTCGGACAGCGTGCGCAGGTTGTGCTCCGCCGCGAACTCCCGCGTCACCGCGAACGCGTTCTGGTCGACGGCCGGCGTCGGCGTCCCCGGCCGCAGGTTCTGCTCCGCGGCCAGGCGGGTGAGCGCCGCCATCGTGGTGTCCAGGTCGGGCGAGGCGACAGGCGGCGCGTCCGGGCCGTTCTCCTGGAGGTTGAGGAACTCGGCGAGCGTGGCCGCATAGTCCGGGGCCAGCGCGACGTCGCCGTCGGACAGCGCCGGTTCCAGCAGTTCCCGGTTCATCACCGTCTTGACGTGTGCGTCGACGCCGTTGGCGACCAGCATCTGGCGGTACATCTCGGCGAGGATCCGGCTCTCCGTGAACCCCTGCGACCCGATGGTCAGCCCGCCGCCCTCGCCGCCGCAGCCCGACAGTCCGGAGCCGAGCACGAGAACGGCAGCCAGCACCATCGCCCACCGCCGCATGCCCGCCCCTCAGTTCCGCCGCGGCGTACGCGCCACAGCCCATTGCACCAGCGTGAACGCGCCCTCGACCAGCAGCGCCAGCACCGCGACCAGGAACGCCCCGGCCACCACCTGTCCCTGGTCCTGCAGTTGGAATCCGGCGGTGACGATCCGACCGAGCCCGCCGCCCGCGACCAGCGCGGCCAGCGTCGCCGTCGCCACCACCTGCACCGCCGAGGTCCGCATGCCGGTCACCACCAGCGGCAGCGCCAGCGGCAGTTCGACGCGCCGCAGCGTCTGGAACCCGGTCATGCCCATGCCCGCGGACGCCTCCACCAGATCGCGGTCCACCCCGCGCATCCCCACATACGCGTTGGTCAGCATCGGCGGAATGGCGAACAGCACGAGTGCGACCACCGTCGACACCGTCCCCATCCCCAGCCGGCTGAGCCCGAGCAGCGCCAGCACCGCGAACGTCGGCACGGCACGCCCGATGTTGGAAATGTTCACCGCCAGCGCGCCGCCCTTGCCGATGTGCCCGAGCCACAGCGCCACCGGCAGCGCGATTACGGCGGCGATCGCCACCGCTCCCGCGGTCAGCGCCACGTGCTCGCCGAGGCGCTGCCAGACCCCACCTTCCCCCGACCAGTTCGCGCCGTCGGTGAGCCAGTCCCATGCCTGGTCGAACACGCTCATCCGGCAGCCCCCGCTCGCGGGGCGCCGGTCCTCACACCGCCGCCTTCGGCCGCGCCCCGAGGTCGTCCGCCGCCGTGTCCGCCGCGGGACCCGGCATGGGTAGCCGGCGCCGGCGGCGCCGTCCCGGCGTCCGCGTCCACGGCGTCAGCAGCCGCTGCACCAGCAGCAGCACCAGGTCGAACACGACCGCCAGCAGCACGCACAGCACCGACGCGGTCAGCACCTGCGCCTTGAACAGCGTGTCGATACCGGACTGGATCAGGTTGCCCAGCCCGCCCGACCCGACCACCGCGCCGACCGTCGCCAGCGCAACCGTCGACACCGTCGCCACCCGGAGCCCGGCCATGATCGCCGGCAGCGCGAGCGGCAGTTCCACCGCGACCAGCAGCCGCAGCGGCCCGTACCCCATGCCGCCCGCCGCCTCGACCGCGTCGGCGGGCACCGCGCGCAGCCCGGCCAGCGTGTTGCCGACCAGGATCGTCAGCGAATACAGCGTCAGACCGATGACCACCGTCGACCGGTCCAAGCCGGTGAACGGCTGCAGGATCGCGAACATCGCCAGCGACGGGATCGTGTAGAGCACCGTCGTCGTACCGATCACCGGCAGCCCGGTCTTCGGAAAACGGCGCACCAGCAGCGCCAGCGGGAAGGCGATCAGCATCCCGAACCCGACGGACACCACCGTCAGGAAGACGTGCTGGCGCAGCGCGGTGGCGATGTCCGGCCAGTACTCCCGGACGTATTCGCCGCAAATCCACGCATTCTCTTCCAGGCAGTCACCCGATGCCGTCAGCACGCGGCGCGGGTACCCGGCAGTGTGCGCGGGCAATCCCCGGGGTATCCGGGCCCGCATGACGAACCCCGACGCGGCTCCCGGCGCGCATCCCGGCCGGGAGACCCCGGCCATGATCCGCCTCGAACACGTCGGCAAGCGCTACCCGGACGGCACGCACGCCGTCGACGATCTGTCGCTCGACGTCGCCGCGGGCGAGCTGGTCACCCTCGTCGGCCCGTCCGGCTGCGGCAAAACCACCACGATGAAGATGGTCAACCGGCTCATCGAACCCACCTCGGGCCGCATCCACATCAACGGCCGCGACATCACCCGCACCGACCCGGTCAAGCTCCGCCGCACCATCGGCTACGTCATCCAGTCCGGCGGCCTGCTCCCGCACCGCACCGTCCTCGACAACACCACCACCGTGCCGACGCTGCTGCGCTGGGACCGCGGCAAAGCCCGCGCCCGGGCCCGCGACCTGCTCGACCTGGTCGGCCTCGACCCGGACACCTACGGCAAGCGCTACCCGCACCAGCTCTCCGGCGGCCAGCGCCAGCGCGTCGGCGTCGCCCGCGCACTCGCCGCCGACCCGCCCGTGCTGCTCATGGACGAACCGTTCGGCGCCGTCGACCCCGTGGTCCGCGACCGGCTCCAGACCGAATTCCTGCGCCTGCAGGCCGAGCTGCGCAAGACGGTGCTGCTGGTCACCCACGACATCGACGAAGCGGTCCGGATGGGCGACCGCATCGCGGTCTTCGCCCAGGGCGGCCACATCGAGCAGTACGACACCCCGCTCGCCGTCCTCGGCACCCCCGCCAACGACTACGTCGCCGACTTCGTCGGCGCCGACCGCGGCCTCAAACGCCTCGCCGTCACCCCGGTCACTCCCGACGACGTCGAACAACCGCCCGTCGTCCGTCTCGACGACCGCCTCGCCGACGCCCGCGCCCGGCTCCGCGCCGCGGACGCCCGCTGGGCCGTCGTCCTCGACGAAGCGGGCGCCCTGCACGGCTGGTACGACGACCGAAACGGCACGGGCGGCATCCGCTTGGACGGCCGGGTCCGCGACCGGGCCCGCCGCATGGACGCCTGGGTCCCGGTCGGCAGTTCCCTCAAAGCCGCCTTCGGCCAGATGCTCCAGTACGACGCCGGCTGGGTCGCCGTCCTCGACGGCGACCGCTTCCTCGGCGTCCTCACCCCGGCCCGGCTCCACGAAGCCCTGCGCCGGTCGGTCGGCGCCGAGGAAACCGGCATCGCCCCGGAGGACGTCGTGCTGGAAACCGTCGACAACGCTCCGGGCCGGTGACCCGCCGCACCACGACCGGGGACCGCAATACCCGGCACCCCGGACAGCAGGCACAACAGACGCGGGCACAGCGGGCTCAGCGCGCCGCCGACCCCTCGCGTCGGTCCGGCTTGTCCGGATCCTCCGGCACCCGGCACACCCGCTCCAGGAAGAGCGCGGCCAGCACCAGCAGCACCGCCGCACCCACCGAGAACCCGCAGCGCGCCGCCTGCGTCCGCCGCACCTCGTTGTCCAGGTGCAGCCACAGATACAGTCCGTACCCGCCGTACAGGCCCGCGATCAGCGCGGCCACCAGCGACGACGCCTTCGCGAACACCACCGCCCGCGCCGCCGTCAGCGGATCCACCGGCTTCGCATCCACCCGGTGCTCGCGCTGCGCCTTGAACCGGGCCCGCAGCGCCAACCCGGTGGCCAACGCCGCCACGGCCAGCGTCAGCAGCACGAACGGCGCCAGCACCGGCACCCCGGGCGGCGTGCCCCGGGTCAGCCACAGATCGATGCCGCCGTACGACAATGCCCCGGTCGCCACGGCGATGCCGAGGAGCACAGCGGGACGCGTCGGCTTCACTCCGGCAGCCTCAGCTCCAGGTCGTCCCGGCGCTCGACGCCGGACAGGTCCAGTTTCGCCAGCAGGTCGGCGACCCGACCGCGGCCCGGCAGCTCCGCCGCGGGATCCGCGTCATGCCACGGTGCCAGCACGAACGCCCGCTCGAACGCGCGCGGGTGCGGCAGCGTCAGCTGCGGGTCGTCCGACTGCGTGTCGCCGTACGTGATGATGTCCACGTCCAGCGTGCGCGGCCCCCAGTGCTCGGTGCGCACCCGCTGGAACGCCTCCTCGACCGCGTTCGCACGGTCGAGGAGCATCTCGGGAGGCAGGAAGGTGTCGACCAGGATGACCGCGTTGAAGTAGTCCGGCTGGTCCTCGGGGCCGCCCACCGCCGCGGTCACGTACAGCGGCGAGACGACGTTCACCCGGATCCCGGGGGTGTCGGCAAGCGCGTCGATCGCGCCCTGCAGGTTGTCTCTGCGGTTCCCCAGGTTGCTGCCCAGCGCAAGTACCGCGCGGTGCGGGCCGCTCAGGGCCTGCATCCGCATCAAAGTATCGGTCCCCAGATCCGTCACACACGACTCCGAACAATCGTCACGGTCACATCGTCGAACGGCACGGTGATCGGGGCGTCGGGCTTGTGGACGACGACCTCGACCTCCTCGACCTGCTTGTGTGCCAGGCACGCGTCGGCAATCCGCTGGGCCAGCGTCTCGATCAGGTTCACCGGGTCCCCCTGCACGACCGCGACGACCTCCTCGGCGATGACGCCGTAATGCGCCGTCTGCTCCAGGTCGTCGCCCGCCGCGGCCGGGCGCGTGTCGATGCCGAGGACCACGTCCACGATGAACGTCTGGCCTTCCTCGCGCTCGTGGTCGAACACCCCGTGGTGCCCCCGGGCCTTCAGACCCCGCAACGCGACGCGGTCCAGCATCAGAAAGCCCTCCTCGATCGCCTAAGTGCCCTACGAATGTACCCAGGCGCGCAGACACGACTCCCCGGGTGGGGTGCCCGTCGGCGCGCCCGGCACAAGTGCTAAAGGCACTCCCCGCGACGCGGCAGGAACGCCGTTCTGCCGTCACCAACCTTCCTACGGCCCGATGTCTTCCCGGTGACCGGACGCCGAACTCCGGGAAGCGCCGGGCGACTAAAGATCGTCCTCGGAGTCCGCCTCGGCGAGCACCGGCGACGCGTGGTGCAGCCACAGCTTCCAGTCGCCGCGGATGCGCCGGAAGATGTTGGTGACCACTGCCTGGCCGCCCGCGAAGCCCGCCTCGTCGCCGCCGTCCTCCTCGCCCATGCCGGTGAGGAGGCTCGCCGTGCACGACAGGATCGCCACGTCGCCGTCCAGCGTGACCTGCACGTCCGTCAGGAAGAACTGCACGTAGCTGGTGTTCGCCATGATCAGCGCGTAGGACCGCAGCACCTCGGCGCGCCCGCGCAGCACCGGCCAGCCCGGGTGCACGCAGGTGATCTCCGCGCCCTCCGGCCCGTCCGCCCATATGGCGCCGAGCCGGTCGAGGTCGCCTTCCTCGACGGCCGTCCACAGCGCGAGGTTGAGGTCCCGGACCTCGACCGCGTCCGGAGACAGCAATTCGTCCTCCGGGCCCGTCATCGGGCGGCCTGCCAAGCCGCCGCCACCCGGACCGCGTCCCGCGAGGCCGGAACCTCGTGCACTCTGACCCCCCATGCCCCCGCGGCCGCGGCAAGGGCGGTCACCGCGGCAGTCGCGTCGTCACGGCCGCGCGGTGCACGCAGCCCCTGGTCGTCGGCGAGCAGCCGACCGAGAAAAGCCTTGCGGGACGCGGCGACCAGAAGCGGCCTGTGCAGCGACACCAACGCGTCCAAGTGCGCGAGCAGCGACCAATTGTGCTCGGCCGTCTTCGAGAAGCCCAGCCCCGGATCCAGGATCACCGCATCCGGGTCGACACCCGCCGCGACCACCCGGTCCATCCGCTCGACCAGTTCGGCACGGACCTCGGCGACCACGTCGTCGTACGCGGTCAGGTCCTTGTCCTGCATCCGCCGGCTGTGCCCGCGCCAGTGCATCACCACCACCGGCACCCCGGCGGCCGCGGCGAACGCCGCCATCGCCGGATCGGCCAAGCCGCCGCTCACGTCGTTCACCACCGCGGCACCCGCGTCGACCGCGGCGCGCGCCACCTCGACGCGCATCGTGTCGACGCTCACCAGCGCACCCGCACGCGTCAGTTCGCGCACCACGGGCACCACGCGCCGCAGCTCTTCGTCGAGCGGCACGCGCTCCGCGCCGGGCCGCGTCGACTCGCCGCCGACGTCGACCAGGTCGGCGCCCTCGTCGAGCAGCGCCAGCCCGCGCGCGATGGCATCGCCCGGGTCGAACCACAGGCCGCCGTCGGAGAAGGAATCAGGGGTGACGTTGACCACCCCCATGACCGCGCACCGTCCGAAATCCGGCAGGCCCCGCACGCTGGGCGGCTTCACTCCGAGATCGAGCCCCCCGCCGGCGGTGCCCCCTTCGGACCTGGTCGTCGCTGTCATGGCCCCAAGCGTAGGGGCAAAGCCGCACCGCACCGGCCAGCCGCCCCGCGCGCCACGCCCACAAACGCCACGGCCGGCCGACCCCTTCCGGGGACGACCGGCCGAACGCATGTATGGGGCAAGAGAATCCGGCCGCATCCGGCCGCGCCGCGGGATCAGCGGCCCAGGATCAGACTCATCGCCTCGGCCCGGGTAGCGGCCTGGAGCAGCTGGCCGCGCACGGCCGAGGTGACCGTCTTCGCGCCCGGCTTGCGGATGCCGCGCA
Source organism: Yinghuangia aomiensis (assembly GCF_039542225.1). Lineage (NCBI taxonomy): Bacteria > Bacillati > Actinomycetota > Actinomycetes > Kitasatosporales > Streptomycetaceae > Yinghuangia > Yinghuangia aomiensis. Next base: position 62,419 of record NZ_BAABHS010000019.1, read on the forward strand.
TCGTCATGCACATGTGCTCGCACTCGAACACCACGATCACGCCGCGCGGCTGCAGGATCTTCACCAGCGCGTCGGCCACCTGGGTGGTGAGCCGCTCCTGCACCTGGGGACGCTTGGCGTACACGTCCACCAGGCGGGCCAGCTTGGACAGCCCGGTGATCCGGCCGTCCTCGGACGGGATGTAGCCGATGTGCGCGACACCGTGGAACGGCACCAGGTGGTGCTCGCACGAGCTGTACACCTCGATGTCCTTGACCAGGACCATCTCGTCGTGGCCCAGGTCGAACGTCGTGGTGAGGACATCCGTGGGGTTCTGGTGCAGCCCCGCGAATATCTCGCGGTACGACCGGGCGACGCGGGCCGGGGTGTCCTTGAGGCCGTCGCGGTCGGGGTTCTCCCCGACCGCGATCAGCAGCTCGCGGATCGCCCGCTCGGCGCGGTCCTGGTCGAACTCACCCACGGCGCCCGTGCCGTCCAGGGTGACCGGGTCGATCGTCACGTTCAGTTCTCCGCAGCGTCCGTCGGGCTGTCGGGCACGGTGGTACCCGCGCTGCCGCCGGTGGTTCCGGTCGGCGCGGCCCCGCCGCCGTTCAGCGCGCCGGCGCCGTTGCTGCCGTTGACGGTCAGTTCCTTCGGGGTCATGACCGGGGGACGGCTGGACGGCTGACGGCGGCTGGACCCCGTCCACGCGGGACGGGCCGGCCGCTTGGCGACCGGGGCGAAGATCTCCGCGACCTCGTGGCGGTCGAGGGTCTCCTTCTCCAGCAGGGCGAGGACCAGGTTGTCGAGGACGTCGCGGTTCTCGACGAGGATTTCCCACGCCTCGTTGTGCGCCGACTCGATGAACCTCTTGACCTCTTCGTCGACGATAGCGGCGACTTCTTCCGAGTAGTCCCGCTGGTGGGCCATCTCACGGCCGAGGAACGGCTCGGAGCCGTCCTGGCCGAACTTGATGGCGCCGAGGCGCTCGGTCATGCCGTACTGGGTGACCATCGCGCGGGCCAGACCAGTGGCCTTCTCGATGTCGTTCGACGCGCCGGTCGTCGGGTCGTGGAAGACCAGCTCCTCGGCCGCGCGCCCGCCCAGCATGTACGCCAGCTGGTCGAGCATCTCGTTGCGGGTGGTGGAGTACTTGTCCTCTTCCGGCAGCACCATCGTGTAGCCGAGCGCCCGGCCCCGGGACAGGATGGTGATCTTGTGCACCGGGTCGGTGTTCGGCAGTGCGTGCGCCACCAGGGCGTGGCCGCCCTCGTGGTACGCGGTGATCTTCTTCTCCTTGTCGCTCATCAGCCGGGTCCGCTTCTGCGGGCCGGCCACGACGCGGTCGATGGCCTCGTCGAGCGACTTGTTGTCGATCAGCTTCTGGTTCGACCGCGCGGTGAGCAGCGCGGCCTCGTTGAGCACGTTGGACAGGTCCGCGCCGGTGAAGCCGGGGGTGCGCTTGGCGACGGCCTTGAGGTCGACGTCCTCGGTGACCGGCTTGCCCTTGGCGTGCACCTTGAGGATCGAGTGGCGGCCCTCCAGGTCGGGGCGCTCGACGGCGATCTGCCGGTCGAAGCGGCCCGGGCGCAGCAGCGCGGGGTCGAGGATGTCCGGGCGGTTCGTCGCGGCGATGAGGATCACGCCGCCCTTGACGTCGAAGCCGTCCATCTCGACGAGGAGCTGGTTGAGGGTCTGCTCGCGCTCGTCGTGGCCGCCGCCGAGGCCCGCACCGCGGTGCCGGCCGACGGCGTCGATCTCGTCGACGAACACGATGGCGGGGGCGTTGGCCTTGGCCTGCTCGAACAGGTCGCGGACCCGGGAGGCGCCGACACCGACGAACATCTCGACGAAGTCGGAACCGGAGATCGAGTAGAACGGCACGCCGGCCTCACCCGCGACGGCGCGGGCGAGCAGCGTCTTGCCGGTGCCGGGCGGGCCGTACAGCAGCACGCCCTTGGGGATCTTGGCGCCGACGGCCTGGAACTTGGCGGGCTCCTGCAGGAACTCCTTGATCTCGTGGAGTTCCTCGACCGCCTCGTCCGCACCGGCCACGTCGGCGAAGGTCGTCTTCGGGGTGTCCTTGGAGATGAGCTTGGCCTTGGACTTCCCGAAGTTCATGACCCGGGAGCCGCCGCCCTGCATCTGGTTCATCAGGAACAGGAAGACGATGACGATCAGGGCGAACGGGAGAAGCGAGAAGAGGATGCTGACGAGCGCGCTCTGCTTGCCGATCTTGACGGTGTAGCCGTCCGGGATCTGGTTCTGCGCGGCGGCATTCGTCAGCTTTTCGGCGATCGCCGCGCCCTGCTGGTCGTTCAGGTACGACGACTTGATCTTGCTGCTGCCATCGATCTTGATCTGCTTGCCGTCGGGCCCCTTCTTCAGGGACAGCTCGACGGCCTGGTCGTTCCCGCCGATGATCTTGGCGCTCTGGACCTGCTGCTTGTCGATGGCCGAGATGACCTGGCTCGTGTCGACACCCTTGTAGCCGCTCGATCCGCCGACGAGCTGCATCAGGACGAAGACAGCAAGTACGGCCAGCACGACCCACATGATCGGCCCGCGGAAAATGCGCTTGACGTCCATTCATGCGGGGCTAAAGCCGCCCCGTCCCTCCTGCCAGCTCCTTACCCGGAGACCTGCTGGCCTCCAGGCTCACTGCCTGTCCACTGCCCTGTCCGGTGTCGCCCGCTCGCTCTGCCGCCACCGGGCCGCAAAAACGACGCTTCACTGCGTACGAAGGTACACCGGAGGTCGCCGCGGCACCGCGCCGCGAGCCGCCCGACGGCGCCGCGGTGCGCGGACGAACCCTTTGTCGCTCCTTGCAACGAGGGGAAACCATTCCCTTGTTCCCGGCAGGCGCACCCGGAAGCGGGGAAAATCGCGCGGACGGGGGTGTGAAACCGCGCGGACGGGGGTCAGGCCGGCTTGCCGCCGGAGTACACGTGCTCCGCCAGGGTGCCGACGAACGGCAGGTTGCGGTAGCGCTCCGCGTAGTCCAGTCCGTAACCGACGACGAATTCGTTCGGGATGTCGAAGCCCAGGTACTTCACCGGGATGTCGACCTTCGCCGCTTCGGGCTTGCGGAAGAACGCGCACACCTCGAGCGACGCGGGACCGCGCGACGCGAGGTTCGCGAGCATCCACGAAAGAGTGAGCCCGGAATCGATGATGTCCTCGACCACCAGGATGTGGCGGTCGGCGATGTCGGTGTCGAGGTCCTTGAGAATGCGCACGACGCCCGACGACTTGGTGCCCGAGCCGTAGGAGGAGACGGCCATCCAGTCCATCGTGATCGGGGAGTGCAGTGCGCGGGCGAGGTCCGCCATGACCATGACGGCACCCTTGAGCACCCCGACGAGCAGCACGTCGCGGCCTTCGTAGTCGCGGTCGATCTGCTCGGCCAGCTCGCGCAGCTTGGCGTTGATCTCGTCTTCGGTGACCAGCACGCGCGCGAGGTCGGTGCCCATGTCTTTCTCGTCCACCAGTGCTCTTCTCTCAGATCTCAGAGATGTCCTGTGCAGTCCCCGGAGGCCGTTCCCGGGGGGTCTCGCGGGAACGGCTCAAAGCTGCGAGGGCCGGTGGAAGAGAAGCTTTCCACATCGCCTTCGTATCTCGACGCCGCCCGGGAGGTTGATGGGGCCCTGGCCGTGCCACGCGGTGACGAGGCGTTCGACGGTGTCGATGTGCCGGGCGTAGAGGTCGCCGGGAGGCGAACCGGCGGTGACCGCGGTGCGGCGCAGGATGCGGCGGCGGACGGCGGCGGGGAGTTCGGCGAGGGCGGCGACTTCGAGGCCGCCGTCTTTGGTGACCTCGGCGGCGGCCCGGTCGGCCCAGGCGTCGAGCGCGTCGGCGTCGTCGCGGAACAGGCGGGCGGTGCGGGCGAGGGATTCGCTGATGCCGGGGCCGAGCGCTTTCTCCAACGCGGGGAGGGCGTCGTGGCGCACCCGGGCCCGGGTGAACGCGGGGTCCGCGTTGTGCGGGTCGTCCCACGTGGCGATGTTCTGCGCGACGCAGGCCGCGCGGGTCGTGTCGCGCGCCACGTTGAGCAACGGGCGGCGGTAGTGGCCTATTACGGCCGGCATGCCGGCCAACGATCTGGCTCCGGAGCCGCGGGCCAGCCCGAGCAGCACCGTTTCCGCCTGGTCGTCGAGCGTGTGGCCGAGGAACACCGCGGCGGCGCGGTGGCGTGCGAAGGCCAGGTCGAGTGCTTCGTAGCGGGCGTTGCGCGCGGCCGCCTCGGGACCGCCGCGGCGGCCGACCCGCACGCCGAGCGCCTCCACCGGGTCCAGTCCGAACTCGCGCAGCCGCCCGACCAGGTCGACGGCGCGCCCGGTGGACCCGGGCTGCAGGCCGTGGTCGACGGTGATCGCCCCGGCGCGCATGCCGGCGCGCGACGCTTCGAAAGCGGTGGCGGCGGCGAGCGCCATCGAGTCGGCGCCTCCGCTGCAGGCGACCAGGACGAGGTCGCCGGGGTGCAGGGTGCGGAGCACCTCGCGGACGGCGACCCTGGTTGCGGCGACGGCGGGATGCGGGCCCACGCTGTACCTCCTGGTGCATGCGGGAAGTGGGGGCGGCACAGGGGGCCGCGGGCACATCCGGGCACCGCCCGCGGCAGCGCGGCGCGGATCCCGCCCGGCACAGGTCGTCCCCGGGGCAGGCAGACGGGGCCCGACCCTGGCCTGCCCTCCAAGTTACGGCACACACTGGCCCACCCGCGTGAAGGTTCACGGAGTGTCGCGCCGGAAAGTAGTCGGACGGATACCCTCAGTGGTTCGCGATCGCGTCGTATGCGGTTGTTCGTTCCGTTTCGCGCCCCGGCCGGCGCCCGCGCTCAGTTCGTGCCGGAGCGCGTGCCGTGCACGCGGTCGACCCAGGTCTGCGGCGCGGCGATCTCGCCGCGCGTGGGCAGCGTGTTCGGCGACGTCCACACACGGTTGAACCCGGCCATGCCGACCTGCTCGACGACGGTGCGGACGAACCGCTCGCCGTCCCGGTACTGGCGGAGCTTGGCGTCCATGCCGAGGAGCTTGCGCAGCGCGAGGTCCATGCGCCCGGTGCCGCGTGCCCGGCGCTGCTGGAACTTCTCGCGGATCTCCCCGACGGTCGGGATGACCTGCGGGCCGACGCCGTCCATCACGTAGTCGGCGTGGCCTTCGAGCAGCGACATGACGGCGGTGATCCGCTGGAGGATCTCCCGCTGCGCGGGCGTCTGCACGAGTTCGACGAGGGAGGAGTTCTCCGCCGCAGGTTCGTCGTCCTTGCGGCCGGGCAGCAGCGTCTGCGCGGCTTCCCGGACGCGCCGCAGCATCGCGGCCGGGTCGACCTCGGTCTCGGTCAGGAAGGCGTGGACTTCCTGCTCCAAGTGGTCGCGCAGCCAGGGGACGGCGGTGAACTGGGTGCGGTGGGTCTCCTCGTGCAGGCACACCCACAGGCGGAAGTCTCGGGGGTCCACGTCGAGTTCGCGTTCGACCTGGACGATGTTCGGGGCCACCAGGAGGAGGCGCCCGGCGGGCTGCGCGGCGTCGGCGGTGTCCGGCGGGGCGGCGTCGCCGAGCGGCGCGAAGGTCTCGTACTGCCCGAGCACGCGGGCGGAGAGGAAGGAGAGCAGGGTTCCGAGTTCGATCCCGGTGACCTTGCTGCCGACGCCGGACAGCGCGTTGCCGCCCGGCATGGTCTCGCGGCGGTCGTTCACCTTGTCGAGCAGCGGCCGCAGCACGTGGCGGAAGCCCTGCACGTTGGCACGCACCCACCCGGTCCGGTCGACGATCAGGACCGGCGTGTCGTTGCCGCGGGTGTCGAGTCCGGTGAAGGTCCGCACGTGGCCTTCGGATTCGGCGGCGTACGCGCGCAGTTCGGCCACCGCGGCACGGGCCTCCTCGCGCGTCACCTCCGGCCCCGGGCGTACCAGCTTGGTGGCCGTCGTGACGGCCAACTCCCAGTCGATCATGTCCGCACCGCTCGTCATACGGCCACGGTACGTGCAATCCCGGGCCCCGCGCTGCCGGAACTCCCCCGCGGAGCGAGGCAGAGGGCACCGGAAAGCGAGGTGGGGGGCGTGGTGGGGCGGAGGGGACGCGGGTGATTGAGGGGGTCGCGGCGCGGCGGCGGAGGGCACCGGAGGCCGGACCGGGCCACGGGGCACCGACGCGCCCCGCCCCGGTTCCGGCGTCCCGGCTCAGGTTCCCGGGGTGCCGCAGCCGCAGCCGGCCAAGGTGGCCGCCATGGCGTCGAGGGGTTCGCGGGCGTTCTCGGCGTTGTCGGAGGCCGGGATGCGGTCGGCGAGGAAGGCGAAGGCGAGGAGCCGGCCGTCCTTGTCGCGGACGATGCCGGCCAGGGTGCTCACGCCGGTCAGCGAGCCGGTCTTGGCGCGGACCAGGCCGGCCGCGTCGCGGGACGCGGTCTCGTCGAAGCGCTCCTGGAGGGTGCCGGTGAAGCCGGCGATCGGCATGCCGGTCAGGGCGGGCCGCAGCGTCGGGTGGTCGGCCGACGCGGCGAGCGCGAGCACGCGGGTCAGCACCGCGGGCGGCAGCCGGTCGTTGCGGTTGAGCCCGCTGCCGTCCTTGAGGTCCATCGCACCCAGGTCGACACCGAGGCCGGTCAGCACCTCGCGCACCGCGGCGGTTCCGCCGTCGAACGACGCCGGCTGTCCCTTCGCGAGGGCGATCTGCCGGATCAGCGCCTCGGCGATGTCGTTGTCGCTGGCGGTCAGCATCTGCTCGACGACCGACGTGAGCGGCGGCGACTGGACCGCGCCGAGTTCCGCCGCCCCGGCGGGCGCCTGGCCCGCCGCGGGCTTGCCGTTGACCGCGATGCCCTGCTGGGCGAGCGCCTGCGCGAACTGCTGGGCGGCGCTGCCCGCCGGGTCGGTGAGCCGCTGGCTCGGGGCCTCGACGGTCTTGGCGGTCACCCGGCCCTCGTCCGCCATCAGCGGGACGACCGGGGCGATGTTCTCGTTCGCGCCGATGGGGTGGCTCACCGGGCCGCTGTAGAGCGACACGTCGTAGGTCAGCTTCACCCCGGTGACGCCGTTGCGGCGCAGCGACGCGGCGGTGGCGGCGGCGAGTTGGTCGAGCCGGGCGGGCGCGTACTGGCCGGCGTACTGGCTGCCGTCCAGCGCGGTGAGCGTCGGGTCGCCGCCGCCGACCAGGACGATGGTGCCGGGGTCGGCACCGGCCACCACGCGGGTGGTGATCCGGTGGTCCGCACCGAGCGAGGCCAGCGCCGCGACCGCGGTGGTGATCTTGGTGGTGGACGCGGGGGTGGCCGCGCGGCCCGCGTCGACGCTGTAGAGCACGCGTCCGGATGCGACGTCCACGACGGACACCGCGACCTTGCCGGCGCCGCCGAAGATCGGGTCGGCCAGCAGGGGCGTCAGCGCGGCCTGGACGCCCGCGTCGGTGGGCGCCGGTCCGGCCGGATTGCCCTCCACGGGGGCGAGCAGCGCGGGTGTGATCCGGGTCTCACCCGGGATGCCGCCCTGCGGTGCGGAGTCGCCGCCCGCGGAACCTCCCGCGGACGCCTCGGCGGTGCCGCGGTGTTCGCCGTGGTGCTCGGCCACGCGGTAGCCGTCGCGCCACGGACCTGCGGCGTAGACGGCCAGAAGGGCCACGAGGATCCCCGCAAGGGTCGCCGCCAGGGCCACCGTCCTCACCCTGGGCACGCGTGACCAACCCCTCTCGAAGGTGTTTCCAGCAGATCCACTTCGGCACGCCCGACGGGCATGCGAGACACTGTCAGCAGACTAGGTTCTGTTCGGGACTCCGGCAGGACTCCTGTCACCCTCATGGGGGTGCCGGGACGCTCCCACCGAAGAACCGTGCGCCGTGCTGCGTTGCGCGGCCGGGTGTCCGCATGCCGCAAAGTCCACGGGACAGACCGGGGATTTCGCCCGGATGCACCGCGGACTTCACGGACAGACCCTAACAATCCCGGCCGAACAATGGATGGAGGAGCCTTGGAGTTCGACGTCACCATCGAGATCCCTCGGGGTTCGCGGAACAAGTACGAGGTGGACCACGAGACCGGTCGCATCCGGCTCGACCGCATGCTTTTCACCTCGACGCGCTACCCGGCCGACTACGGCTTCATCGAGGACACCCTGGGTGAGGACGGCGACCCGCTCGACGCCCTGGTGCTGCTCGAGGAGCCGACGTTCCCGGGTGTGCTGATCCGCTGCCGCGCGATCGGCATGTTCCGGATGACGGACGAGGCCGGCGGCGACGACAAGGTCCTGTGCGTCGCGGCGACCGACCCGCGCATGGAGCACCTCCGCGACATCCACCACGTGCCGGAGTTCGACCGCCTGGAGATCCAGCACTTCTTCGAGGTCTACAAGGACCTGGAGCCCGGCAAGTCGGTCGAGGGCGCGGACTGGGTCGGCCGCACCGAGGCCGAGGCCGAGGTCGAGGCCTCGTTCAAGCGCCTCAAGGAATCGGGTCACCACTGACCTGCGGATTCCGGACGGAATTGACGGAGATTCGCCCGCGGAGGGGCGGCTGCCGACACGCAGCCGCCCCTTTCGCATGCCCGCTTCCGGGGTCGCCCGCGGCCGGCTCCCGGCCGCGCCGGCAGGCGGGCCGGCAAGCACGCGGCCTCGCCTGGGCCATGCGGTGGAAAATCACGCCAGGTGATAATCCTGCTGCAATATGCACCTAATGTGACGGATGTGACCCGAACTCGGACCCTCGCGCCTTCCGTCCTTCTGGCTCTCGCGCTGCTTGCCGCCGGTACGTCCGCGGCGCGCGGCGACGATCCCGCCGGGTACCCCGATGCCGCCGACGTCGCCCGCGCGCAGCTCGACGCGCAGGCGAAGGGCACCGCGGTCGACCGCATCCAGGCCGAACTCGACCGGTCCCGCACGGATCTCGACCGGCTGTCCGCCGACGCGGGCCTGGCCGTCGAGGCGTACAACGGCGCCCGGGTCGGCGCCCGCGGTGCCGCGCTCGCGGCCGACGCGGCCCGGGACCGCGCGGACGCCGCCGGGGCCGCCGTCGACCGCGCCCGCGAGGACCTCGGCCGGGTGGCCGCCGACGCCTACCGGCAGGGCGGCTCCGCCGGGCTGGGCGAACTGCGCGCCATCCTCGACGCGCCGACTCCCGCGGACGCCCTGCTGCGCACCGAAGCCGTGCGCCGGGTGGTGCGCGAGCGCGAGGACACCGTGCGCCGCGGCGCCGCGGCGGCGAAGAACGCCGCCGACGCCCGCCGTACCGCGGACGCCGCCGCCCGCACCGCGCGCGACGCGGAGGAGAACGCCGCCGAACGCCGCCGGGCGGCCGCAACCGCGGTCGCCGCACAGGAGGCCCGGGTCCGCGATGTCGCCGCCCGCCACGAGGCGCTCGTGGTCGAACTCGCCGCCGCCCGCGACAGCTCGGTCGCGCTGGAACGCCAACGCCAGGACGGCTTGGCCGCCGAGGCCCAGCGGCGCGCGGAGGACGAGGCCCGGCGCCAAGCCGAAGCCGCCGCCCAAGCCGCCGAAGCCGCCGAAACCCTGTCGCGCCTCGCCCCGGCCGACCGCCCCGACGCCGGTTCGCCGCAAAAGCGGGCCGCGCCCGCCAAGGGTGCCGCGGCGGCGATCGCCTACGCCAAGGCCCAACTCGGCAAGCCGTACGTGTGGGGCGGCGAAGGCCCCGACGGTTTCGACTGCTCGGGCCTCGTCATGCAGGCCTGGCGCCGCGCGGGCGTCAAACTCACCCACTTCGCCGCCACCCAGTACGCCGAAAGCCACCCGGTGGCCTACCGCGACCTGCGCCCCGGCGACCTGGTGTTCTGGACGGAGACCCCCAAGGCCCGCGACATCCACCACGTCGCGATGTACCTCGGCGACGGCAAGATGATCCACGCGCCGCGCACCGGCGACGTGGTCAAGATCAGCAGTCTCTTCTCCATGGGCACCCCGGACTTTTACGCCCGTCCGTAGGCACCCGAACGCGCTACCCGCCGAGCAGTCCCCCGCCGAGCCGCCACAGCTGCACGCGGCCGGTGTCCGGGTCCGCCGTCACCCACGTGCCGTCGTGCCGCACGATCAGCCACGCGCGCTCGTCGTCGTCCGGGTACTCGATCTCGGCTGTCGGCCGCAGGTCCGGCACCGAGAACACCACGTGCCGCTGGGCCGACGACGCGGCGAGCACCCGGTCGGGGCCGAGGAAGCCCGCGTAGAAGTCGAACTGCTCGTCCTGGCCGGAAAACAGCTGCGCCGGCTGGCGGGCGGCCACTATCCCGCCGTCGGGCGAGCGCAGCAGCGCTATCGGGCCTTCGCCGTACGGCGTGGTCAGCATGAGCCCCGAGCCAGGCTGGATGTCGATGAGGATCCGGGTGTCCCCCGGCGGCACCTCCGCCGCCGGGCCGGTCCCGTCGGACGCGACCAGGAAGATCCGGTAGGCGTCGTCGCCGTGCCCGGCGGCAACGCCGACGTGGATGCCGTCGGGGTGCGGCAGCAGCTCGGAGCCGACGGTCTCGGACGGCAGCAGCGCGGTGCGCCGCACCGACCCGTCCTGCGCGTCGAACAGCATGCACGCGTCGCCGTCCTCGGTCCGGGCGACCGCCCAAACGCCGCGCGCGTCGGTCGTCACGACGCAGGAGCCGGACTCCTCGAACACCCAGTCGGCGTGCGGGTGCGACCACACCTGGCGGCCCGTCATGTCGAGCACGCTGACCCGGTCGGGTCCGGACGCGGCGACGAACGACAGGTCCGGGGCGACCGCGTGGCCGCCCTTCCACTCCTGCGGGAGCGCCACGGTGCGGAGGACCGTCAGCTTGTCGTCGAGGACGAGCAGTTCGCCTTCCTCGGTGTGCGCCAGCCATACGGACGCGCCGGGGACCCGGTCGAGACTCCACAGGGGCGGCAGCGAGGTCTGCGCGACGAGGTGAGGACGCATGCGCAGACGGTACCGCCGCCGGGCCCGGGCTTCAGCCCGCCGGTACGACCGCGGTCCGCACGGCGAACTCGGTGCCGTCCTCGGACAGGTCCAACTCCACGGATACCGAAGCGAGTTCGGCCAGGCTGCGGACGTGGCTGCCGCCGCACGCAATGTGCGCGTCCCCTTCGGGAAGTGCACAGTGCCAGACACGCCGCGCGGTGAGTGCGGGGTCCGGCACCTCGATCCGCACCGGCGCGCCGGTCGCGAGCCAGCCGGCGAGGGTGGCGTTGACCCGGTCCCGGATCGCCGGGAGGTCGGCGGCCAAGTCGTCGGGGGTGAAGCCCTTTTTGCGCAGCGACTTGCCGATCCGGTAGTCGTCGCGGCTGGCCCGGTCGAGGATGCGCGACGCGTCCATCGCGAGGTTGTCGAAGTCGGGGCGGCCGAGGGCGTCGGTACGCACACCCGGTTTGCGCCAGCGCGCCGCGAGGGCCTCGTTGAGGGCGAACGCCATCAGGTGGCAGGCGGTGTGCGCGGCGCTCAGTCCGGCGCGGCGGTCCGCGTCGACGGCGAGCACGGCCTCCTCGCCGACGAGTGCCTCGGGCGCGAGCCCGTCGACCGCGTCGACGATGTGCAGCACGAGCCACGCCCACGCCTCGTCGCCGCGGCGGACCGGGATGCCGGCCGCGACGGCGAACGCGCCGTCCGGGCCGACGCCGCCGGTCTGGCAGTCGACGACGGGCAGTTCGTGCCCGGCGACGGTGAGCGTGCCGGTGTCCGCGGGCTGGTCGGGCCAGGTGTGGTCGAGCGGGTGGAACGGGGTCTCCGCGACCACCACGGCCCAGCGGCCGTCCGGCAGCACCCGGACGGCGAGCACCGGGGATTTTCCGGCCACGTCGCCCGCCGGGTAGCCGACGATCGTCGAGGTGGTGGGGAGGGGCATGCCGGCACTCCTTCGTGCTGTGTGCGACCGGTGCGCCCGACCGGGTCGGCGGCCGGAGGCTCGATCATGTACTGAAGCACAGGGAATCGGAAAGTTCGGACAAGGCGAGCATGCACGTGTACGAGTTGGCCGCCGGGATGGCGGCGCAGGGCGATCCCGACGAAGTGAAGCGGGGCGTCGGCTGGATGCTCGCGTCCTTCGTCCTGACCTTCCTGGCCACGCGTTTCGTCACGCGCATGATCCGCGCGGGCAAGGGCCCCTTCCGGGACATGAAGCTGCCGGGCGGCCTGCACGTGCACCACCAGGTCTACGGCATCTTCCTCATGCTGGTCTCCGGTGCCGCGCAGTTCGCGTACGAGCCGGACACGCTGGCGCGCGACATCCTGGCGGCGGTCTTCGGCGCCGGTGCCGCGCTCACGCTGGACGAGTTCGCGCTGTGGTTCCACCTCGACGACGTGTACTGGTCGGCGAACGGCCGCAAGTCGGTGGACGCGGTCCTCATCGCGGCGGCGATCGGCATCCTGCTGCTGTTCGGTGCCAACCCGTTCGACATCGGCAGCGGGGACAGCAAGCCGGCGATCTTCGCGGTGGTGGTGGTCGACCTGGCGTTCTCGTTCGCGGCGATCTTCAAGGGGAAGGTGGCGACCGGCCTGATCGGGATCTTCGTCCCGACGGTGGCGTGGATCGCCGCGGTGCGGATCGCCAAGCCGGACTCGCCGTGGGCGCGCTGGCGCTACCCGGAGGGCTCGCGCAAGCGGCAGCGGTCGCTGCGGCGTTTCCCGCCGGGCCGGCGGACGCACTGGGACCGGTTCAAGGACCTGCTCGGCGGCGCGCCGAGCCGGTGAGACGGCGCCGCCCCCGGCGCGGGCGCAGCCGGGGGCGGGATGCCGGTCGACCGGCGAACCGGTCAGAGGTGCGGGAGGACGTCCGTCTCCAGGAGGCGCAGGCTCTCCCAGGCGAGCTGCGGCGGGATGCCGCCCATCATCGGGTGGAACATGCCGAACGCGGCGTCGCCCATGGCCTTCAGCTCGTCGACGTACTGCTCCGGCGTGATGACCCGGTACTGGCCGGTGGCCTTGAGCTTCTCGACGCTGTCGACGGTCTCGTAGCCGCCGATACCGGAGGTGCCGGCCGCCGCCATCATCGCGCCGTACTCGTTGACCTCGTGCATCGCGTGCGGGGCGATCCGCTCCCAGTCCGCCTCGGGGTCCTTCGACAGGTGCAGGAAGCCGGTGTCACCGCCGAAGTACGGGCCCGGGTCCTCCTGGCCGAGCTTGATCTTCTCGTCCCGGTAGAACTCCCACAGGCCCGGGTTGGACGGCATGAAGCCGTCGGCGATCCGCGCCGCGCGCCGGGCGGCGGCCTCCACGCTGCCGCCGAGCACGATCGCCGGGCCGCCCGCCTGGAACGGCGCCGGGGTGACCCGCACGGTGCGGCCGCGGAACTCGAACGGCTCGCCGGTCCACGCCGCGCGCAGCGTGTGCACCATCTCGGTGGTCAGCTTCGCGCGGTCGCGCAGCGAGCGGTCGAACATGTCGAACTCGGGCTCGTTGTACCCGTTGGCGAGCACCACGCTGACCCGGCCCTGGCTGATCAGGTCGACGACCGCGAGTTCCTCGGCCATGTGCAGCGGGTCGTGCAGCGGGGCGGGTATCGCCGCGATGTTGATCATCATGTTCTTGGTGCGGGACGCGATCGCCGCGGCCATCGGCAGCGGGCGCGGCAGGTAACCGTCCTCGGAGCCGTGGTGCTCGGACAGCACGGCCATCATGAAGCCGCGCTCTTCGGCCCAGGTGACCATGTCCAGCGCGGCCGCGTACCGCTCGCCCATCGTGGTGCCCGCGAAGGACGGGTTGCGGAAGTCGAAGCGAAGCGCGAACACAGCCATGCGGTATCTCCTGGATCCGACGCCCGCTGCCCGCGGTGCGCCCCGTGCCTGATGGAGCGTCAGGTTAGTGTCGCGCGGCGTAGAGAACCAGGTCCAGGACACAATCCATCTTTCGGCCCGCCAGGCCGTGTCCTAGGCGTCCGTCGGTGCGGGATCGGATTCGGCCAGGGCACGGGCCAGCAGAGTGCGGAGCGTGCGCCGGTCGGCGTCGCCGAGGCCGCGCAGCGGCGGGTCCTCGGCGAGCTTGGCGAGCAGCTCGGCACGCAGGCCCAGGCCGTCGGCGGTGAGCGCGACCTGCTTGGCGCGGCGGTCGCCGGGCAGGGGGCCGCGCACGACGAGGCCGCGTTCTTCGAGCCGGTCCACGACGAACGTGACGTTGGGCGGCTCGCAGCACATGCGGCGGCCCAGTTCGCGCATGCCGACCGGGTCGGCCAGCTCGTACACCGCGTTGGCCTGCGCGGCGGTCAGGCCGACGGCGGTCGCGCAGGCCGCGAAATGCGCGTCGAGCCGCGCGGTCGCCTCGTACAGCAGCGGCGTCAACCCGGGCAGCGCACCTTCCGCCGAGCCCCCCGATACGGCCGTCCGGCGGCCGCGGTCCCGCGTGTCCATGGTCTCACCCTATCGTTCGAGCACGAATGATTATTGCTCGAATATTTTGCGGTATAACGGATCCGTCGATCTGACTATCCGTCAGAAGTCTTCGGTCGCGCAAGAAAGGCACCCCGCGATGCCCGACACCCCCACCCCGTCCGCACTCCCCCTGGCCGGCCGCATGGCGCTGGTCATCGGCGGCAGCGGCGGCATCGGTTCGGCGAGCGCCGCGCGCCTGCTGCGCGACGGCTGCTCGGTCACGCTCAGCGCCCGCCGGGAATCCGAACTCGCCGCGACCGCCGAACGCCTGCGCCCGCTCGCCCCGGAAGGCGCCGAGGTCCGCTACGTCGCGGCCGACGGCTGCACCGCGGAAGGCGTCCAAGCCGCCGTCGACGCCGCCGTGCACCCGGGCGGCCGCCTCGACATCTGCGTCGCCACCGTCGGCGGCGGGAAGGTCTCGCCGCTCCTCGCCCTGGACGAGGAGCAGTTCGCGGAAGACCTGCGCCGCAACGTGATCAGCGGCTTCCTGGCGATCAAGTACGCCACCCCGCCGATGGCGGCCAACGGCGGCGGCTCGATCGTCATGATCTCCACGAACGCGGCCAAGCTCTCCTGGCCGTATCTGTCCGGCTACGCCTCCGGCAAGGCCGGCCTCGAAGCCTTGGTCCGCTGCGCCGCCGACGAACTGGCGCCGCTCGGCGTGCGCGTCAACGCCGTCCGCCCCGGCCTGGTCAAGTCCCAGGAGGATGCGCGGATCTTCAAGGACGACGAACTCATCGCGGCCTACCTCGCCAACAAGCCGCTCGGCCGCACCGGCGTCCCCGACGACATCGCGGGCGCGGTGCGCTACCTCGCCGGACCCGAGGCGTCGTGGACCACCGGCCAGAGCATCGCGGTCGACGGCGGCAACGAACTGCGCGCCGCGCCCTCGTTCGAAAAGCTCGCCCGCCGCACGGTCGGCGACGCGGTGGTGGACGCCGCCCTGGCCGGACGCATCCCGGAGTAACCCCCGCGGGCGTGGACCCCACCCGCGCCCGCACCGCCCGACCCGCGGCCCGGCTACACCGCCGGACCCGCCCCGACTCCCCACGACGGAGAACACCATGACCCAGGACGTCCAGCTCTCGATCGGCCTGCCCAACTTCGGCCCCTGGCCCGGCGACGACTGGCGCGGCTTCGTCGACGTGGCGCGCGCCGCGGAAGACGCGGGCATCGACCGCGTCGTCCTCGTCGACCACGTCGTCATGGGCCCGCACACCGACAAGTACGTCTGGGGCCGTTTCCCCACCCCGCCGGAGGCGCCGTGGGCCGAGCCGCTCACGCTGCTCGCCGCGATGGCCGCGGTCACCGAGCGCGTCAAGCTCGCCACCGGCATCCTCATCGCCCCGCTGCGCGGCGCCACCCTGCTCGCCAAGCAGGCCGCCACCCTCGACCAGATCAGCAACGGGCGCCTCGAACTCGGCGTCGCCTGCGGCTGGCAGCGCGAGGAGTACGACGCGGCCGGCCTCGACTGGAACCAGCGCGGCCAGCTGCTGACCGACACGCTCGCGGCGTGCAAGGCCCTGTGGACGCAGACCCCGGCCGCGTTCACGTCCGAGACGGTCAACTTCACCGACACCTACCTGATGCCGCGTCCCGTGCAGCAGGGCGGCGTCCCGCTGTGGATCGGCGGCTCGCTCAACAAGCGCAACCTCCAGCGCATCGTGGAGTCCGGCGACGGCTGGATCCCGATCATGGGCCTGTCGACCCCCGACATGGCACGCGACGTCACGACGATCCGCCAGGCGCTCGCCGACGCGGGCCGCGACCCGGCGGCGCTGCGCGTCCAGGGCCCGATCCCGATGACGAAGGGCGACGACGGCGCGTTCGACCTCGCCCGCACGATGGAGAACGCCCCCGCGGTGATCGAAGCCGGCGCCACCACGGTGCAGCTGCCGATCCAGGCGTTCTGCTCGAACGCGAAGGACGCCCCGGCGTTCTTCGCCGCGGCCCGCCGCGCCTTCGACACGGTCGTCGGCAGCTGACGCAACCTCACCCAGCGCGCGAAAGGGCGGCACCCCGGCCGGGGTGCCGCCCTTCGTCGTGTGCGGCCGCCGCTACGACCGGTACACGATCACCTTGTCGCCGATGCGCACCGTGTCGAACAGCTGCGTGATGAGCGCCTTGTTGCGGACGTTGACGCAGCCGTGCGACGCGCCGTTGTAGCCGTTCTTGGCGAAGTCCGGCGAGTAGTGCACGGCCTGGCCGCCGCTGAAGAACATCGCGAACGGCATGGACGTGTGGTAAAGAGTCGACACGTGGTCGCGGGACTTCTGGAAGACCGAGAACGCGCCCTCACGGGTCGGCAGTTCGGCCGAGCCGAAGCGCACCTCGAACGAGTACTGCGGGACGCCGTCGACGACCCAGGTCAGCTTGCGCGTGGTCTTGTCCACGCACATCGCCCGGCCGGTCATGCAGCGCGGGTCGAGGTTGCCGGCCGGCTTGGCGGGCGGCTTGGTCGCGGGCTTGCTGGTCGACGGCTTCGCGCTGGTCGGCTTGGACGTCGACGGCTTGGCCGAGGCCGACTTCGCGGCCGACGACTGGCTGGGCGTCGCACTGGGAGCGGCCGTGGTCGGCAGGTCCGTCGGGGTCGGCGCGGCCGTGGTGGCGGGGGCCGACGACGGGTCGGACGGCGCCGCGGTGGTGGCCGCGACGGGCTTGGCGGACGCGGCGGCGGGCTTCCCGTCCGAACCGGACGAGCAGGCCGACGCGGCCAACACGACGGCCACCGCCGCCGCGGTGACGGATATGCGTATGCGCGACTTCTTCAATTCCTGCCAGCCCTTCTGTGCCCAGCACGACCGACCCCGAGTACGTTCTGCCCGATTGACGCGATCGGACCCGATTGGGGTTGCACTCCGGCAGGTCTCAGGTGTGTCACCGAAATGTCATCGCCGTGTCCGGGCGGGAGCGGCCGTTTCCGGCGCAGCGCGTACGGCTGCCGCCGACCCTCACGTTTCGAGCGGCATCATCTCCTGCGCGAACTCGTCCACGAAGTCCGCCCACGACGCCGGGGCGGTGGCGGGCCGGATCACGAACTTGCTGATACCGCCGTCGATGCACGCGCGGACGATGCGGCGCGCGGCCTCCCACCCGACCGGCACCAGATCGGCCGGGTCGGCATCCGGCTGCCGTTCCCGCAGGGCCCGCAGCAGCTCGGCCGGATAGTCGCCGAACGCCACCGGCAGGCTGAGCCCGAAGTGGTCGTCCTCGACCACCCGCCCGGCTTCCGCCGCGGCCGCCTCGATCGTCCGCCGGCCGCGGGCCGCTTCGCCGGGGGTCACGGCGGCGGCCAGCCAGCCGTCCGCGAGGCGCCCGATCCGGCGCAGCGCGGCAGGGCCGCTGCCGCCCAGCCACAGGTCCAGCTTCCGGGCCGGGCGCGGGCGGATCGTGATGCCCTCGCATTGGTAGAACTCGCCCGCGTAGGTGACGTTTTCCCGGTCCAGCAGGAGCCGGAGGAGCGCCAGCGCCTCGTCGAAGACGGCGCCGCGGCGGCCGGGCACCGGGAACAGCTGCCGCTCGAATGCCCGCGCGTGCTGGACGCCGAAGGCCGGCAGGATCCGCCCGGGCGCGAGGTCGGCCAGCGTCGCCAGCTCCTTCGCCACCGCCACCGGGTTGCGCCCGGGCAGCACCGAGACGCCCGTGCCGAGCTTGAGCCGCGTGGTGCGGCCCGCCGCGAACGCCATCCCGACGTGCGGATCGGGCAGGTCCGCCGTCACCGCGTCGGGCAGCCACAGCGAGTCCACGCCGAGCTTCTCCGCACGGTCGACGAGCCCGCCGAACGTCAGACCGTCGCCGTCCCCGCGAGGACCGGCACCAATACCCACCCGAATCTTCACCGGACCACCGTCACCCCGGAACTGACGGTGCGTCAACCCATGTTCGGGACCTCGGGAGCCGCTCGGCAGGCGGCTTTCCGCCCGCCCACTTACGATCGAAACAGATCGCACATGAGCGCTATCCGCGAAGGATCGTTGCCCAATCGACACGTTTGGCGTAGTCCCGCGCGGTTAGTCGTGAGAAGTAACGGCTGAGAAGTACGGCTTGGCTCCGAGGCTGCGTCACCGGACGTCACCGTCGGCACGTGACACGTGCCGGATTTCGTCCTGCGGCCTTCATTCTCGACCCTCAGGCGGCGCACATGTACCTCGTCTTCGCCCTCCTGGCCCCCATAGCGCTGTTCGGCCTCCTGCCCGGCCTCGCTTGGTTCGAGGAACGCATGCTGGGGCCGGGGCTCCCGCGGAGCCTCCCGGGTGCCGAACCCGAAGCGAAGACGACGGGCACGCCCGCCGATACCGCCCCCGCCGCCGAAGCCTCCGCCGAAGCTCCTGCCGCGCCCACCCTGCCCACGGGGCCGGCAGCCGCCACCGTCACCCCGATCGCCGCCGCGGCCGAGCGCCCCGACGCGGACCGCACGCCGCCGATCCCCCTGAAACCGGTCCCGCCGCCCGTCCGCACCGCGCCGCACCGGCACCGCCTGCGCCGCCCCGCGAAGCACCGCCGCGGCCTGCGCGCCGCCTGATCGCCCGCTCTCGGCCGTCGACCCGCCCGCGGGTCAGCCGCCGGTGCGGCGGCACAGCTCCAACGTGGTCGTGACCAGGAGTTCCAGGCCCATCTCGGCGTGGGCCTCGTCGGCGAGGATCAGGTTGCGGCTGGTGAGCCCGTCGAACCCGGCGACGAAGTAAGCCGCGATGTCCGCGGCGGGCGTCGAAGGTGCCCGACTCGGGCGCCGAGTTCCGCACGTGGGCGATGAACTCCGCGGTCAACTGCTCGCCGACCGACCGGTACAAGTAAGTCCGCATGGTGGTTCCCGAAGCGGCTGGGCCACGTGGTCCCGCATGTGGACATGGAGGGGCAGAAGCTGGTGCTGCCCGAGGTGCGGGGCGAACAGCGCGAGCAGCACGAGCGGGAGCCGGCGCGCGGCTGAATCGGCCGCCCCTGCCGACCTGCCGACTCGGCCGACCGGGTCGTCCGGGGCATGCCCGCCGCCCGCCGCCCGCCGCGGAGTCCGCGGCGGGCGGCGGGCATGTCCGGGAGTTTCCCAGGGTTTCCGGGAGTGCTTACTCCTGGCCGAGCCACAGGTCGGGGCCGAAGACCTCGTAGTGGATCGCTTCGGCGGGCACGCCGCGGCGCAGGAGGCCGCCGCGGACGGCGCGCATGAACGGCAGCGGGCCGCACAGGAACACGGTGGTGCCGGGCCTGACGTCGAGGGTGCCGACGTCGATCGTGCCGCTGTTGGCGCCGGTGTCCGCGGCGTTCTCCTCGTACCAGACGCTCAGGTCGGCGGCGGCGCAGGCGGCGACGCGGTCGCGCTGTTCGGCGGCGTGCGCGTGGTCGGCCGGGCTGCGGTCGGCGTGCACGACGGCCACCGGGCGCTTCGCGTCGTCGGCCGCGAGGCCGTCGAGGATCGCCAGCATCGGGGTGATGCCGATGCCCGCGGACGCGAGCAGCAGCGGGCCGTCGCCTTCGGGCAGCACGAGGTCGCCGAACGGGGCGGAGACGGTCAGGACGTCGCCGACCCGCGCATTGCGGTGCAGCCACGTGGAGACCTCGCCGTCGGGCCCGGCGCCGTGCACGCGCTTGACGGTGATGCGCCAGTCGTCGGCGCCGGGCGCGGCGGACAGGCTGTACTGGCGGATCTGCCGGGCACCGTCCGGGAGTTCCACCTGGACGCTGACGTACTGGCCGGGCCGGAAGGTGCCTGCCGGGCCGCCGCCGGCGGGACGCAGCCGGAACGACACCGTGTCGGCGGTCTCCTCGGTGCGGCCGGTGATCTCCATGCGCTGCCAGACGTCGCCGTCGGGCCGTCCGGCGTCGCGGTACAGGCCGGCTTCGAGCGCGATGAGCGCGTTCGCCATCAGCCAGTACACCTCGTCCCACGCGGCGGCCACCTCCGGGGTGACCGCGTCGCCGAGCACCTCGACGATCGCCGCGAACAGGTGCTCGTGGACGATCTTGTACTGCGCGGCGGTCACGCCCAGCGCGGCGTGTTTGTGCGCGATGCGCGCCAGCATCGCGTCGGGGCGGGCCTCCGGGCGCTCGACCAGCAGGGTGGCGAACGCCGCGATCGACCCGGCCAGCGCCTGCTGCTGCTCGCCGTTGGCCTGGTTGCCGCGGTTGAACAGGTCGCGCAGCAGCTCGGGGTGGGCGGCGAACATCCGCGCGTAGAACCGCGGGGTGATCTCGCCGAGGGCGGCGCCGACCGCCGGAAGGGTGGCGCGGACGACCGGTATGGACTGCTCGGACAGCACGAGGACTCCTCTTAATCGGTAAACGATCTTCAAGTTTTGACCCGGTCTTGCCCCGCCCTCCGAGGGCAAGCGGATCAGTCGGACGGCCGGCCGGAAAGCCCGACCAGCACCGGCCCGGCGGGCCCGGCGGCGAGATCGCCGACGGTCAGCCGGTCCAGAGACGCATAGAACGCCTCCTGTGCCGTACGCAGCGCCCCGCGCAGCCGGCATGCGGCCCGCAGCGGACACGGCGGATCGCCCGCGCAGGCGACCACTTCGCCGTCTCCCTCCAGCTCGCGGACCAGCCAGCCCACCGAGGCGCCCCGGCCGAAAGCGGTCAGTTCCAGACCGCCGCCGCGGCCGCGGCGCGCGTCGACGACACCCAGCTCGCGCAGCCGGGCCACCGCCTTCGCCATATGCGTGTACGGCACTTCCACGGCTTCGGCGACCTCGCGCGTGGTGATCGCGGGGTCGTTCGAGGAGACCGCCAGGCGCATCACGGCACGCAGCGCCAGGTCGGTGAACTTCGTCAGCCGCATGTCCCGGACGCTAGCAAATCGGCATCGGGGACTCGAATTCAGGGGGTGGGCCGGCCGGTCCCGCGCCCGACGGGCGGCGAGGTCGGGGCGAAGGCCCCGGACAACCGGGCCGTTCGGCCCTGTCCGGGCCCCCACCCCCGGGCGGATCATGGCTTCGGCGTTCCGGGAAGGGCCGTGGCCCTCTCGCGCACCTGCGAGTCCTTCCCGGTCCGCCGACACCGCGTCCGTCCGCGGGCCGCGGCTCAGGAGGCCCGTGCCACCTGAAGCAAGCGCACGGCGGCTTCGGGGAGTTCGCGGCCCTTGAGCCACACCGCGTGCAGCAGTCTGCGCAGCGGGACCGCCGGGTCGACCTCGACCTCGACCAGGCGCCCGTGGTCCACGTCCTCGTGGACGGCCAGCGCGGAGAGCACCGCGGGGGCGAGCCCCCGCGCGACCGCGCTGCGCAACGGCGCGGTGGAGCCGAGTTCCAGGACCGGCACGGCCGGCCCGTCGTACGGACGCAGCGCCTTCTGCAGGGTTTCGCGCGTACCGGAGCCGGGTTCGCGCAGCAGCAGCGGCGTGTCGGCGAGTTCGCGGCCGCTCAGCGGGCGGCGGCGCCGGGCCCACGGGTGGCCGGGGGCCACCACCACGGCGAGGCGGTCCCTGCCGACGACCGTGCGGTGCAGGTCGTCCGGCACCCACGGGCCTTCGACGAAGCCCAGGTCGCAGGCCCCGCGGCGGAGCGCCTCGATGACGCCGGCGCTGTTGGTGACGGTGAGCCCGACGTGCGTGTCGGGCTCCTGCTCGCGCAGGGCGACCAGCCAGCCCGGCATGAGTTCCTCGGCGATGGTCAGGCTCGCCGTCACGACGAGCCGGTTGTCCTGCCGGGACCGCAGCGCGGCGGCGCCCTCGACCAGCGCCTCGGCCTGTTCGAGGAGCGACCGCGCCCAGTCGCCGACCACGGCCCCGGCCGGGGTGAGCCGGGAGCCCGACGTCGACCGGTCGAGCAGCCGCAGGCCCAGGCGCCGCTCCAGGGTGCGCATCCGGGCGCTCGCGGAGGGCTGGCTGATGCGCAGCCGCGCGGCGGCCCGCCCCAGGCTCCCGGTCTCGGCGACGCAGACCAGCAGTTGCAGCGCATGCAGGTCGGGAAGCGGCCGCAGGTCACGATTGTCGGGGTCAGAGGCCATAGAGCGACTCTATGCCCTGGTACCAAGATCGCGTCTACCGGGCCCGGGCCGCCCGGCGGAGGCTGGATCCATGGTTCTCGCCGGTCCCGAACGCCGCATTTCCGCGCGCCGCACCCCGCCGCCCGCCGCTGCTCCCGCGGCTCCGCCCGCAGCTCCGTCTGCGGCACCTTCGGCGGGTCCCCCGGCAGCTTCTCCGGCGACTCCTCCGACCACCCCGCACCGAGCGGGCATCGTGCCGGGGCTCGTGCTCGCCGCCGTCGGCGTGGCCGCGTCCTACGGCGTGCACCGGTTGCTGCCCGCGGTGCCGATGCTCACCGCGGCCGTCGTGCTCGGCGTCGTCGCGGCCCACCTGCCGGGCGCCGCCGGGCTGGTGCGCGGCCCCGCCCGGCCCGGCCTGTCCCTCGCCGGAAAGCGGCTGATGCGGCTCGGCATCGTGCTCCTCGGCCTGAAGCTGAGCCTCGGTGACGTGGCCGCGCTCGGCTGGGAGCCCCTGGTCATGGTGGTCGGGGTCGTCCTGGTCACGTTCTTCGGGACCCGGTGGCTGGGCCGCAGGATCGGCCTCTCCGGCGACCTGTCGCTGCTGGTCGCCACCGGCTACGCGATCTGCGGCGCCTCCGCGATCGGCGCGGTCAGCGGTGTCCTCGGCAAGGACAAGGCCGACGAGCGGCACGAGACCGAGGTCGCCTCGTCGGTCGCCCTGGTCACACTCTGCGGCACCCTCGCGATCGCCGTACTGCCCCTGCTCCAGCACCCGCTCGGCCTGGACACCGGGGAATTCGGCCGCTGGGTCGGCGCGAGCGTGCACGACGTCGGCCAGGTCGTCGCCACCGCCCAGACCGCCGGCCCCGACGCGCTCACCGAAGGCGTGCTCGTCAAACTGATCCGCGTCGCGATGCTCGCCCCGCTGGTCGCCGGCGTCGCCCTGAGCCGCCGCCGCAAGACCTCCGGACAGCCCGCGGCCGCCGACGGCCGTCGGCCCGCGATCCTCCCCCTGTTCGTCGCCGGCTTCCTGGCCATGGTCGTCCTGCGCACCACCGGATGGCTCGGCACCGGCGTCCTCGACGCCGCCGACACCGCCCAGGAACTCCTGCTCGGCGCCGCCCTCTTCGGCCTCGGCACCGCCGTCCACCTGCCGACCCTGGCCCGCTCGGGCGGCCTGAAGCTCGGTCTGCTCGGCCTGGGGTCGTGGCTGGTCGTGGGGGCCACGGCCTACGCGGGGGTGCTGCTGACGGCCTGAGGCCGAACCGGCCCCGACCCGGCCGACGCTGCCGGTACAAACCAGAAGGCCAGGTCAGACATTGTCTGACCTGGCCTTCGTGCGGAGCCGCCTAAGGGAATCGAACCCTTGACCTACGCATTACGAGTGCGTCGCTCTGGCCGACTGAGCTAAGGCGGCATGCCCCCACCGCGTGGTGGCGACGGCGATAAGCATACACAGCCGACGGGGTGATCAATTACAGGTTTTGCCGTCGGGCGGGGTCTGGCCCGTCAGGAGGTAGGTGTCGACGGCGGTGTCGATGCAGGCGCTGCCGCGGAGGTAGGCGGTGTGGCCGTCGCCGTCGTAGGTGAGGAGGTGCCCGGAGTCGAGCTGCTGGGCGAGGGCTTGGGCCCAGGCATAGGGGGTGGCCGGGTCACGGGTGGTGCCGACGACGAGGATCGGGGCGGCGCCCGGGGCGTGGATCTCGTGCGGCTTGCCGCTCGGTGTGATGGGCCACTCGCCGCACGACAGGCCCGCCCAGGCGAGGGCACGGCCGAACGTCGGGGAGGTCTGCTGGAACTCGTCGACCTGCGTCTTGACCTGGTCCGGGCTGCTCGCCGCGGCGGGGCCGTCGAGGCAGTTCACGGCGGCGTTGGCATACATCAGGTTCGCGTAGTGGCCGTCGGAGCCGCGCTCGTAGTAGACGTCGTTGAGTTCCAGCAGCGGCAGCCCGTCGCCGCGGAACGCCGCCTTCAGCGCCACCGTCAGGTCGGGCCACTGGTCGCGCGAGTACAGCGGCGACAGGACGCCGGTGGTGGCGATGGCCTCGTTGACGCTGCGCTTGCCGTCGCCGGGCAGCGGGTGTGCGTCGAGGTCGGCGAGCAGGGTGCGGATCCGGGTGAGGGCCTCGTCGCGGGTGGCGCCGAGGAAGCACGAGCCGCCCGCCACGCAGTCGTCGACGTAGGCGTCCAGCGCCGTCTCGAAGCCGCCGCCCTGGAGCCGGTTCGCGGTGACCGCGGGCTGGCTGGGGTCCACCGCGCCGTCCAGCACGAAGCGGCCGACCTTGCCGGGGAACAGCTCGGCGTAGGTGGCGCCGAGGAAGGTGCCGTACGACGCCCCGACGTAGTTGAGCTTCGGCTCGCCCAGCGCGGACCGGATCTGGTCCATGTCGCGGGCCGCCTCGGCGGTGCTGACGTGGCCGAGCAGCTGCGACGACATCGCTTCGCAGCCCTTCCCGAAGTCGGTGAACCCGGTTACCAGGGCCTGTTCCTCGGCGGGGTCGTCCGGGGTCGGGTCGAGCTGGGTGTACGTGTCCATCTGGCTGTCCGTCAGGCAGCGCACCGGGGCGCTTTCGCCGACACCGCGCGGGTCGAAGCCGACGATGTCGTAGCGCTGGAGCACCGACTTGGGGAACGCACTGGCGGCGTACCGGGCGAAGTCGATGCCCGAGCCGCCGGGCCCGCCGGGGTTCACCACGAGCGCCCCGATCCGGTCCGGGCCGGTCGCCTTCTGGCGGATCAGCGCGATCTTGATCTTGGGGCCGGAGGTGGAGCCGTAGTCGATCGGCACCGACAGCGTGCCGCATTCGAACGACGAATCGTCGCACCGCGACCACGAGATCGACCCGGCCGCGGGCATCGGCACCAGGTCCGCCGGACCGGATCCGCTCTTCGACGGACCGGCCGCGTCCTTGCTGCCCTTGGCGCTGCCCGCGTCGGAGCAGCCCGCCAGCAGCAACGCGCCCGCCAGCACCGCGCCGATCCCCCGCAGTCGCTTCACCCGCACCACAAACCCTCACTTCCGCGGGGCGCCCGCGCCGCCCGTGACACGAGGTTAACCGGCGGGCAGCCGGTTGGCGGTACGGCGGCACAGCCCGGCGGGTCGGCCCGCCGAGGCGCCCGGCACGCGCCGTGCACCGGTCGGCTCGGTCCCCGCGCCGCTCACTTGCAGCGCGTCCCCTGCGCGGGCATCGTGCCCTCCAGCAGGTACGCGTCCACCGCGTCGTCGATGCACTGGTTGCCGCGCGAGTAGGCCGTGTGCCCTTCGCCTTCCAAGGTCAGCAGCGTCGCCTTCTCGAAGCCCTGCGCGAGCTTCTGCGAGGCCGCGTACGGGGTCGCCGGGTCGCCGGTCGTGCCGACCACCAGAATCGGGGCGCTCCCGGCAGCCTTGACCGTGTGCGGCTTCTCCGGCGTGCGGAACGGCCAGAACTCGCAGCCCGGCCCGTCGAAGTCGTCCGCGCTCGCGTCGCGCGAGAACAGCGGCGCCTGCGCGCGCAGCTTCGCCAGCGTCTCCTGGACGCGCGCCGGCGACGGCGCGTCGGCCATGCTGTCGGCGCAGCCGACCACGGTCAGCACGTCCATCGAATTGTCGTAGCGTCCGCGTTCGTCGCGCCCGTTGTAGTCGTCGGCGAACCGCAGGAACAGCGAGCCGTCGCCGCGCTGCATCGCGGCGGCGAACGTCTCGCGCAGCGCCTTCCAGCCCTGCGACTCGTCCGCGTACAGCAGCCGGATCATGCCGGTCCAGGCGAGCGACGACGTGAGCTTGCGGCGCGCGTCGTCGGTCGGCAGCGGGTTGGTGCGCAGGCTGTCGAGGAAGTCGACGCCGTTGGTGGCGGCCTTCGCCGGGTCGCTGCCCAGCGGGCAGCCGGCGCGCGTCGCGCAGTCCTTCGCGAAGCGCGTGAACGACTGCTCGAAGCCGACCTGCTGGCCCACCGATTCGTCGAGCTGGTCGGCGGCCGGGTCGACCGCGCCGTCGAGCACCAGGCGGCCGGTACGGCCGGGGAACTCCTCGGCGTACAGCGCGCCGAGGTAGGTGCCGTAGGAGAAGCCGAGGTAGTTGAGCTTCTTGTCGCCCACCAGGTACCGCAGCACGTCCATGTCGCGTGCCACGTTGCGGGTGCCCACGAACTTCAGCAGGTCGCCCGACTTGGCCTGGCAGCCGGCCGCGAAGTCCTTGGCACGCTTGTCGCTGAACGCCTTGGAGGCCGCCTGGTCCTTGGGGTCCGGGCCGTCCTCGGAGTTCCGCTGGTCGCGCTCGGCGTCGGTGAGGCACCGCACCGCCGTGCTCTTTCCGACGCCGCGCGGGTCGAACCCGACGACGTCGAAGCTGCGGTGCACGTCCGGCGAG
This sequence comes from Yinghuangia aomiensis, assembly GCF_039542225.1. Lineage (NCBI taxonomy): Bacteria > Bacillati > Actinomycetota > Actinomycetes > Kitasatosporales > Streptomycetaceae > Yinghuangia > Yinghuangia aomiensis. The sequence continues at coordinate 88,977 of NZ_BAABHS010000019.1, forward strand.
AGGTCCTGGACCGTGTTCTCCAGGTAATCGAGTCCGGACGCCCCCGGGCCGCCCGGGTTGGTCAGCAGCGAGCCGATACGGCTGCCGCCGTCGCCGGCCTTGTACCGCATGACCGCGATGTCGATGCTCCGCGCGCCCGGGTTCGCGTAGTCGAGCGGCACGCGCATCTTGGCGCACTCCAGCCCGGTCTCGTCGCCGTCCGTCTTCGGGTCGTCCGGGCACGCCGCCCAGCCGAGCTTCTGCTTGTAGAACGACTGCAGCGCCGGGTCGTCCTGGCCCTTGCCGCCGGACACCGGCTTGAGCGGACCGGCGTCCGAGCCGTTCGCCGCCGCGGACGGCGCGGACGACGTGGACGACTCCGAGTCCTTCACCTTCCCGGCCGCGCCTGTCGAGCAGCCGGATATCAGCGCGGTCGCGACCAAGGCGGCGGGCAGCGCGCGGCGGACGAGCGCCGAGCGGCGGAGGAGGGTGTTCACCCGGTCATGCCTACCATGCGCCACCCCTCTGACGTGCGGCGGCGTGGTGCCGTCCCGCCGTACGGGCCGTTCTGTGGGCTATCCGCAGCCGTTCGGTGACACAGCGGTCAGCGGTTGCCGGATTTGCCGTTCGTGCCCGTCGGCGGACGCGCACCCGAGCTGTCCGTCACCGTGTCCGCCAAGAAGGACAGCGCCGAAGGCAGTTGCTTGACCGTGCCGCCGCCCGCGTTCGCCGTCTCGACGTCGGTGGGCTTGGCCGCGGCCGCCTTGAGCGCGTTGGAGGCCTGGCGTCCCACGGTGTCGGACGTGTTGTCGGACAGGAAGAGGCTGACGTCCGGGTGCGCGGCCAGCAGCGTCTTGAGCGACTGGCCGTCGCGGGCGGCCTGCGCGGCACCCCACAGCGGCGACTTCAGCGTGGTGGGGCCGGACAGGCTGGCTCCCGCGACGTAGTACTGCGGGTACTGCAGCGCGTACTTCGCCGCGCACAGGCCGCCCGCGCCCTCGCCGAGGAGCGCCCAGCCGTTGCGGTCGTTCGTGACCCGGAACGTCGCGGCCACGGCCTCGCGCACGTCCTCGTTGTGGAAGGTCGCCATCTTCGCCTTGCCGGGGATGTCGCTGCACTCGGTGTCGAGCACGGACGGGTCGGCGGCGGCGTCCAGTTCGGCCTGCGCGTACGGCGTCAGCTCCGGCGCGACGACGACGAACGGCGGCAGCGTGCCCCGCGCGATGCCGTCGGCGATCTTCGAGAGCGCGCTCGCCTGGCCGGACAGCAGCGAGTTCTCCCCCGCCCCCGGATAGGCCGAATGCAGCATCAGCACCGGGAACTTCTTCGTCTGGAAGTCCGAACGCTTGTACTGCGGCGGCAGCCACACCCACACGTCGGCGCGCACCCCGGACCGCCGCCCGTCGAGCGTGATCCGGCTCAGCGAACCGCCGGAACGGTCGCCCACCGCGGTGAAGTTCTGCGGGGCCAGCGGCCCGAAGCTCGGCGGACCGGACGGCTGCGCGGCGGACGGCGAGGCCGACACCGCGGCCCCGGCCGGCGCCCTGTCGTCCCCGCCGTCGACGGCGCGGTACGCAAGCACCGACACCGCCCCGGCGGCCACCACAAACGCGGCCACCACTCCGCCGAGCACCCGCTGCGAACGGCGCCGCTTGGCCGGAGCACCCGACGGCTCGGGCGCGGACGGCAGCGGCGGCAGCCGGTCGGGGTCGATCTCGACCACACCGGACGCCGCCCCCGACGGGACGGCGACGGCGTCCGGCGGGACCGGCGCGAACGGCGACTCCGGTGCCGCCTCGGCCTCCACCACCGGGAGTTCGCGGGTTCCGTCCGGCGCCGACGGGCCTGCGGACAGCGCCGCGCGGGGCGCGGGCTCGGCTTGGCGTGGCGGGAAGTGCCGTACCGGCCGCACCGGTTCCGGCTCGGCCGCGTCCGCCACGGGAGCGCCGGGAGCGCCGGGAGCGCCGGGAGCGCCGGGAGCGCCGGGACGCGGACGCGAGCGGACGAACACGGCGACCGCCACGCCGAGAGTGGCTGCGATCAGCAGGAGCTTGACGGCTTTTCGCGTCATCGGTCGCACCGACGTGCACCATCCTCGGCAGAGAAGACTTGCTGTTCTTGCAGTGCCCACAGGGCGTGAAGTGACCACAGGCGCGGACGTGGCGCCTTGGGAACTCTCCCACGTCGACGCGCAAGCGGGCGTTCCGGGTTCCCGCGGTTAACCCGATCGACGACACCGCCGCGGCATTCGATGGGGTTCAGGGCATATCGCCAGGCAAGCCTGTTCGAGGAAAACACGTTCGACGCACGCGCGTTCGAGACACCCGCAGGCACGCACGGCAGTACCCGGGGTCACCCGGCGCGCAGCGTCAGCGCCATCGCCTCGACGGCCAGCAGCGGAGCCACGTTCGCGTCGATCGCCTGCCGGCACGCCAGGATCGCCTCGATGCGGCGCAGCGTCGCCTCCGGCGGCCCCGACCGGGCGATGTCCTCCACGGACGGGCGGATGTCCTCGTTGTCCAAGTGCACGCCCGCGCCGAGCTGCACGGCCAGCACGTCGCGGTAGAACGCGGTCAGGTCGACCAGCGCGAGGTCCAGGCAGTCGCGCTGCATGCGCGTGGCCCGCTTCTTCTGCCGGTTCTCCAGCTCCTTGACCACACCCGCGGTCCCGGACGGCAGGCGGCCGCCGGGCCCGGACGCGCCCAGCGCGCTGCGCAGTTCCTCGGTCTCGCGGGCGTCCATCTCCGCGGTGATCTCCTTGGCGTCCGCGGCGGCCGCGTCGACGAGCCGCTGCGCGGCCGTCATGCAGCCGCCGATGTCGGCGACCTGGAGCGGCATCCGCAGGACCTCCGCGCGGCGCGTGCGGGCCTGCTCGTCGGTGGCCAGACGCAGCGCGCGGTCGATGTGCCCGCCGGTCGCGCGTGCGGCGTACGCGGCCATCGCCGGTTCGATGCCGTCGCGCCGCATCAGCATGTCGGCGACCGCGTCGACCGGCGGGGTCCGCAGCGAGACGTGGCGGCAGCGGGACCGGATCGTCGGCAGCGCGTCCTCGACCGACGGCGCGCACAGCATCCACACCGTCCGCGGCGCGGGCTCCTCGATGGCCTTGAGCAGCACGTTGCCCGCGCCCTCGGTGAGCCGGTCGGCGTCCTCCAGGACGATGACCTGCCAGCGGCCGCCCGCCGGGGACATCGCCGCGCGGCGCACCAGGTCGCGGGTCTCCTTCACGCCGATGGACAGCAGCTCGGTGCTGACCACGTCGACGTCGGCATGCGTGCCGGTGAGCGCGGTGTGGCAGCCGTCGCAGTGCCCGCAGCCCGGCTCGCCGCCGAGTGCCAGGTCGGGGCTGACGCACTGCAGCGCCGCGGCGAACGCCCGCGCCGCCGTGGCGCGGCCGGACCCGGGCGGGCCGGTGAACAGCCATGCGTGCGTCATGCCGGTCGCGTCGCGCCCGTCGAGGACGTCCCGCGCGGCTTTGGCGGCGACCCGCAGCCGGTCGACCACGCGGTCCTGGCCCACCAGGTCGTCCCACACGGTCACCCGCGGTGCCTCGCTTTCCTCACGGCCGTCGTTCCCTGCGGTGCGGCCCGGTCCCCGGCCTTCCGGCCGACCGGGCACGCCCCACCGCTACGACGGTACCCGGCCGCTACGACTTGCTCCGCCGCCAGCGGCTGCGCTTGGGCTCCGGGGTCGCCTGCTCGCCGCCGTCGCCGTCGCCGTCGGCGTCACCGTCGCCGGCACCGTCCGCACGGCCGCCGCCCATCCAGGGGCCGAGCAAGTCGTCGGCCAGGCTCTGCGCGTCGGCCGTGTCGGCCGCGCCGTCCGGGTGTGCCGCGCCGGGGTCGGCGACCGGCAGGGCCCGCGTCTCGTCGTGCGCGGCCGGGTCCACCGTCGGCAGGGCCCGCGTCTCGGCGGCGTCCGTGCCGGCGCCCGCCGGACGCGGCGTCTCGAGGGTGATCTTGGGGATCTGCTGCGTGTCGTCCTCGCTGCCGGGCACCGGCCCGGTCACCGCGCGGGCCCGGACGATCGCCAGTTCGGCGGTGTCCGCGAACGCCGACACCGCACCGGTCGCGCCGCCGCCGCTGCCGTTGCGCCCCTTGCCGTCGTGGCCGCGGCCGTGGCCGTTGCGGTCGTCCGGCCCGTCGCCGTGTGTCGGAAGGGGCCCCGACGGCGACTGCTCGTCGTCGTCCTTCGCCAGCGCCGCGGCTTCCTTGGCCGCGCGGGCCTTCGCCGCGGCCGCGGCGACCACCGCACGGGACGCTTCCGCCTCGGCGGCACGGCGCTCGGCCTCGGCCAGCTTCAGGGCTTCCTCGGCCTTCTCCCGCTCCTCCGCCTTGCGCTTGGCCTCCGCCTCGCGGGCGGCGGCCTCCTCGCGGCGCCGCGCGGTCTCCGCGTCGGCCTCCTCGCGGCGGCGCTTGCGCTCCTCCTCGGCGCGCTTGCGGCGCTCGGCCTCGGCCTTGCGCTCGGCCTCCGCCTCCTCGCGGTCGCGCTCGGCGCGCAGCGCGGTCTCCTCTTCGATGCGCTTGCGCTGCTCGTCGCGGACGCGCTCTTCTTCCTCGGCCTTGACGCGCGCCTCTTCGGCACGCCGCTCGGCTTCCTCGGAAAGACGCTTCTGCTCGGCGGCGCGCCGCGCCGCTTCCTCCTCGAGCCGCACGCGTTCGGCTTCCGCCCGGGCCTTGGCCTCGTCGGCGAGGCGCTGCGCTTCGGCGGCCAGCCGCTCCTGCTCCTCGGCGCGGCGGCGCACCTCTTCCTCCGCGCGGATCCGCTCGACCTCGGCCTGGCGGGCGGCCTCCTCGGCGAGGCGCTGCTGCTCGGCGAACCGCTGGCGCTCCTCGCTCTCGGCGCGCAGCCGGGCGATGAGGGCCTGCTTCTCGGCTTCCGCCTGCGCGCGTTCGGCCTGGCGGCGGGCCTCTTCCTCGGCCTCGCGGCGGGCCAGTTCTTCGGCCTGGCGCTTCTCCTGCTCGGACACCGGCAGTTCGCGGTCGAGGCGGTGGCGGATCGCGGTGGTGACGGCGTCCGGCTCCTGCGCGGCGTCGACGACCAGGTAGCGGTCCGGGTCGGCGGCGGCCAGGTCGAGGAACGCGCCGCGCACCAGGTGGTGGAAGCTCTGCGGTTCGGACTCGAGCCGGTCGGGGGCCTCGGTGAAGCGGGCGTGCCCGATCTCCGGGTCGAGGTCGAGCAGCACGGTGAGGTCGGGCTGGAGGCCGTCGGTCGCCCAGCGGGAGACGCGGGCGATCTCGCGCGCGCCGAGTTCACGGCCGGCGCCCTGGTAGGCGACGGACGAGTCGACGTACCGGTCGGTGATGACGATCGCGCCGCGCTCCAGCGCCGGGCGGATCACGGTGGCGACGTGCTCGGCGCGGTCGGCCGCGTACAGCAGGGCCTCGGCGCGCGGGTCGATGCCGGTGTTCTCGACGTCCAGGAGCATGGCGCGGAGCCGCTTGCCGATCTCGGTGGCGCCGGGCTCGCGAGTGACGACGACCTCGTGGCCCTTGCCGCGGATCCACGCGGCGAGCGCCTCGACCTGGGTGGACTTGCCGACGCCTTCGCCGCCCTCGAGGGAGATGAAGTAGCCGGTGGCGTCGGCCGGGCGGCCGGCGACGTGGTCGACGTTGCGGGCCGAGTCGACGAGGTCGCGGGTCAGCGGGATGCCGCGGCGGTCGTCGATCGAGCGGAGCACGACGAAGCCGACGAGGGCAACGAGCAGGCCGGCGCCGGCCAGGGTGAGCGCGGAGCCGTTGTAGGTGAAGACGTAGCGGTCCGCGGCGGTCCAGGTGTGCAGACCGATCGCGCCCGCGACGAGCGATCCGGCGACGACGCCCACCAGGAGCGTGAGCCGCACGGCCGCCTGCACGAACGCGAAGGCGCGGCCGCGCAGCTCTTCGCCGACGCCGACGCCGAACATCGTGTAGCCGGTGACCCAGGCGACGCCGGACACCAGGCCGAGCAGCGCGGTGAGCACGACGGTGACGACCACGTTGGGGACCAGGCCGACGACGAGCAGCACGAGCCCGGCGGTGATGACCGCGAGGCCGAACAGCCGGCGGCGGCTGAACGCCGGGACGACCTTCGGGCCCCACAGCAGGCCGAGCGCGACGCCGGCGAGGAGGGCGAGGAAGACGGTGCCGTAGGCGGCGTTGCCCGCGCCGAGTTCCGCCGTGTAGAGCGGCGTGAGGCCGACCAGGACGCCGCCCGCGAGGAACAGCGCGAGCATGCCGGTGACCAGGCCGCGCGAGGTCGGGCTGTGCCCGAAGACGCGGCGGCCGTCGGCGAGGACGACGAGCGGGTTCGGGCGCCGGGCGCTGACCGAGCGGCCGCGGGTGGGCATGTGCAGCAGGTACACGTACAGCGCGGACAGCAGGTGCACGGCGGCCGTCGCGTAGAGCGCGAGGTCGGCCGGGTGGCTGTCGAGCGTGTCGACGGACGGCGCGAGGAGCCGGGTGACGAGCGCGAGGACGATGAAGACCACGGCGGCGACCGGGGCCGCGGCGTAGCCGGTCACCAGGTTGAACTGGGTGGCGGTGGCCATCCGCTGACGCGGCACCAGGTTGGGCACCGTGGCGTCGCGGGCCGGGCCCCAGAAGGCGCCGGCGATGCCGCCGAGCGCGGTGGCCGCGAGGATCCACCACAGTTCGTCGACGAGCGGCACGGAGACCAGCAGGCCGAGCCGGAGCACGTCGCAGGCGACCATCGTCCAGCGCCGGTCGAGGCGGTCGACGATCTGGCCGGCCAGCGGCGCGACGAGCGCGGAGGGCAGCAGGCGCAGCACGAAGACCGCGGCGACGGCTGCCGCGTGGTCCATGTAGTCGCCGTCGACCGTCCACAGGGCGGCGGAGGTGAGGGCGAGCAGACCGAGCCAGTCCGCGAGTGCGGATGCGGCGATGGCGGTCCAGAACCGCCGGTACGGGGCGATCTTGAGAACGCCTCCGATACCGTGCGCGGATTCCGTGGTCCGGGGCGGTATGGCCGCCTCGGACTTCTGCTGCTCGGCGTGCGACATGCCGTCAACCCTAGCCGGGTCGGGTGCAAGGCAAGCGCCGTTCCACCGGCGTTTCCCCGCCTCGTACCCGGCTGCCGGGTCCGGTTCCGACACGGGATGCGGCGTCTATGTCAGTTCGCCCCTTCGCGGCCCGGCACCGAAGGCCGCGCTCCGGACGAACGCGGCGCGGCCGCCCGCTCCGTGCCGGAGGGGGCGGCCGCAGTGCTGCCTGGCCGAAGGCTCAGGTCGTCTTCTTCGTGGTGGTCTTCTTGGCCGCCGTCTTCTTCGCGGGCGCCTTCTTGGCCGGGGCTTTCTTGGCAGCCGCGCGCTTCTTGGGCGCGGGTCCCTTGGCGCGCTTCTCGGCGAGCAGCTCGTAGCCGCGCTCGGGGGTGATGTCCTCGACGCTGTCGGCCACGCGCAGGGTCGCGTTGGTCTCGCCGTCGGTCACGTAGGCGCCGAAGCGGCCTTCCTTGACGACGACGGGCTTGCCGCTGACCGGGTCGGTGCCGAGTTCCTTGAGCGGCGGCTTCGCGGCGGCGCGGCCGCGTGCCTTGGGCTGGGCGTAGAGCGCGAGCGCCTCTTCGAGCGTCACCGAGAAGAGCTGGTCCTCGGTGGCGAGCGAGCGCGAGTCGGTGCCCTTCTTGAGGTAGGGCCCGAACCGGCCGTTCTGCGCGGTGATCTCCTCGCCGCTGCCCGGGTCGACGCCGACGACGCGCGGGAGCGAGAAGAGCTTGAGGGCCTCCTCCAGCGTCACGGTGTCCAGGGACATCGACGCGAACAGCGACGCGGTGCGCGGCTTCGGCCCCTTGGCGGCGGCCTTCTTCGCGGTCTTCTTGGCCGTCGTCTTCTTCGCGGTCTTCTTGGCTGCCTCGGTGTCCGCGGGTGCCTCGGCGGCGGGGGCCGCAGCCTCCGGCTCGGGGAGGACCTCGGTCACGTACGGGCCGTAGCGGCCGCTCTTGGCGACGATCAGGTGCCCGGTGGCCGGGTCGGTGCCGAGGACGTAGTCGCCGCTGGGCTGGTCGAGCAGCTCTTCGGCCTTCTCCACGGTCAGCTCGTCCGGCGGCAGGTCGGCGGGGACGTCGGCGCGCTGGTCGCCGCGTTCCACGTACGGCCCGTAGCGGCCGACGCGCAGCACGATGCCTTCGCCGACCGGGAACGAGTTGACCTCGCGGGCGTCGATCGCGCCGAGGTCGGTGACCAGGTCCTTGAGGCCTTCGAGGTGGTCGCCACCGCCGGGCGTGTCCTCGCCGAAGTAGAAGCGGCGCAGCCACGGCACCGCCGCGGTCTCGCCGCGGGCGATCTGGTCGAGGTCGTCTTCCATCTTCGCGGTGAAGTCGTAGTCGACCAGGCGCCCGAAGTGGTTCTCCAGGAGGCCGACGACGGCGAACGCGATGAAGGAGGGGACGAGCGCGGTGCCCTTCTTGAAGACGTAGCCGCGGTCGAGGATGGTGCCGATGATCGACGCGTACGTCGACGGGCGGCCGATCTCGCGCTCTTCCAGCTCCTTGACCAGCGACGCCTCGGTGTAGCGGGCGGGCGGCTTGGTGGCGTGGCCTTCCGGGGTCAGCTCGACGGCGGTGAGCGCGTCGCCTTCGTCGACCATCGGCAGGCGGCGCTCGCGGTCGTCCAGCTCGGCGTCGGGGTCGTCGGAGCCTTCGACGTAGGCCTTGAGGAAGCCGTGGAAGGTGATGATCTTGCCGGACGCGGTGAACTCGGCGTCGCGGCCCGGCAGGCCCTCGGCCTCGGCCGCGGTGCCGCCGATGCGGACGGTGACGGACTGGCCGACGGCGTCCTTCATCTGGGAGGCGACGGTGCGCATCCAGATGAGTTCGTACAGGCGGAACATGTCGCCGGTCAGGCCGGTCTCGGCGGGCGTGCGGAAGCGGTCGCCGGAGGGGCGGATCGCTTCGTGCGCTTCCTGCGCGTTCTTGACCTTGCCGGCGTAGGACCGGGGCGCGTCCGGGAGGTATTCGGCGCCGTACAGCTCGCGGACCTGGGCGCGGGCGGCGGTGATCGCGGTGTCGGACAGCGTGGTGGAGTCGGTACGCATGTAGGTGATGAAGCCGTTTTCGTACAGCTTCTGGGCCACCTGCATGGTCGCCTTGGCACCGAAGCCGAGCTTGCGCGAGGCCTCCTGCTGGAGCGTGGTGGTGCGGAACGGCGCGTACGGCGAGCGGCGGTACGGCTTGCGTTCGACGGCGCGCACCGCGAACGCGGCGGACTCCAGGGCGGCGGCGAGCGCGCGGGCGCCGGCCTCGTCGACGTGCAGCACGTCGCGGCCCTTGAGCTTGCCGTCCGGGCCGAAGTCGCGGCCGGTCGCAACGCGCTTGCCGTCCAGGACGACGAGGCGGGCGTTGACGGTGCGCGGGTCGCTGGCATCGCCGGGGCGGCCGGTGTCGAAGGTGCCGAGCACGTCCCAGTAGGACGCGGAGCGGAAGGCGCGGCGCTCCCGCTCGCGCTCGACGACCAGGCGGGTCGCGACGGACTGCACGCGGCCCGCGGACAGCTTGGGGCCGACCTTCTTCCACAGGACCGGCGAGACCTCGTAGCCGTAGAGGCGGTCGAGGATCCGGCGGGTCTCCTGGGCGTCGACCAGGCGCTGGTTGAGTTCGCGCGGGTTGGCGACGGCGGAGCGGATGGCGTCCTTGGTGATCTCGTGGAACACCATGCGCCGCACCGGCACCTTGGGCTGGAGGACTTCCTGGAGGTGCCAGGCGATGGCCTCGCCCTCGCGGTCCTCGTCCGTCGCGAGGAACAGCTCGTCGGCTTCCTTGAGGAGCTTCTTGAGCTTGGCGACCTGGGCCTTCTTGTCGGCGTTGACGACATAGATGGGCTGGAAGTCGGCGTCGACGTTGACCCCGAGGCGGGCCCAGGGCTGGCCTTCGTAGGCGGCCGGGACCTCCGCGGCCCCGTTCGGCAGGTCGCGGATGTGTCCGACGCTCGCCTCGACCACGTAACCGGGCCCAAGGTAGCCCTTGATCGTCTTCGCCTTGGCGGGCGACTCGACGATGACGAGTCGACTGCCTTCGCGCGCGGTCTCGCTGCTCGGGGACACCTTCGCTCTTCTCTCCAGGTTGCTGCTGCTGTGTTTCTGCCGGGTGGCTGTCGGCATCCGTGCGGTACGGCTGCCGGGCCGGGACGGTAGCTGCCGTGTGGCGGAGTGTGACCGTATCCCAGCCCCCGATGTCAAACCGGCCCTGCCCGGTATACGACACGGAACGGCCGGGTGCCACTCGAACGGTAACGCGCACCCAACCGTTCCCGCTTCCCGGGCCGCTAACCCTGGCCGCTCCCGAACGGCGGCAGCAACGCGCCGGAAGCCCGTCAAGCCCGTGTCCGAGGGCCCGGCGCGGGATGGGTGTCCTCTACATCTTGAATCCTCGACCACCGCCCATAGTCTCTGATGGAGCGTCAGATCCGGTCGCCGACCGGAGGAGCCGGAAGGCGGGTCCGCAGGACATGGAGCATCGGGACGACCGCGAACGGGCCGGCGCGGACGCCGCGGCCGACGCCGACACCACCCCGCCGATCACCGACGCACAGCGGCGCACCGTGTTCGCCGGACTGCTCACCGCAATGTTCGTCGCCGCGCTCGCCAGCACCGTCATCACCACCGGGCTGCCCGACATCGCCGGTGACCTGGGCGGTCTCGACAAGGTCTCCTGGATCGTCGCCGGGCACCTGCTCACCAACTGCGCGACCACCCCGCTGTGGGGCAAGCTCTCCGACCTGTACGGCCGCAAGCCGCTCCTGCTCGTCGCCATCGGCGTGTTCACCGCCGGCACCGCACTGGCCGGAATTGCCACCGGCATCTGGCAGCTCATCGGCTTCCGGGCGCTCCAAGGCGCGGGCGTCGGCGGCATGATCACGCTGTGCCAAGCGGTGATCGGCGACATCATCTCCCCCGCCGAACGCGGCCGGTACCAAGGCTGGATCGGTGCGGCGTTCGCGTCGTCGACCGCGCTCGGCCCGCTGTTCGGCGGCGTCCTCGTGGACACCGTCGGCTGGCGCTGGTGCTTCTTCTCCATGCTGCCTTTCGCCGTCGGCGCGTTCGCGGTCATCCAGCGCAGCCTCACCATCCCCGTCAGACGCTCCCGGGTGTCCGTCGACTACCTCGGCGCGCTGCTGCTCGTGTCCGGCGTCAGCGCGCTGCTCCTGCTCATGTCCTTCGGCGGGCGGCGCTTCGCGTGGACGTCGGCGACCTCCGGCGGCCTCGCCGCCACCGCACTCGTGCTCCTCGCCGCGACCGCGCTGTGGGAACGGCGCGCCGCGGAACCGCTGTGGCCGCCGCGGCTGTTCCACAGCCGGTCGTTCGCCGCGCAGTGCGCCGCCGCGTTCCTCATGGGCACAGGCATGTACGTCTCGATGGTCTACCTGCCGCAGTTCTTCCAGCTCGGCCGCGGCTTCACCGCCACCCAGGCCGGCCTGCTCATGCTGCCGTTCATCGCCGCCAACTTCGCCGGGTCGACGGTGTCCGGACGCCTCATCGCCCGCACCGGACGCGTCAAGCTCTTCCCCATGATCGGCATGACCCTGTCCGCGGTCTCCGCGGCGGTCATGGCCTGGCAGGTGCTCGACCAGCCCGCCTACGCCCTGTGGCCGGCCATGGTCGTCGCGGGCATCGGCATCGGCTTCACCTCGCAGGTGCTGATCCTGGCCGCACAGGCCACCGTCGAGAAGCGCGACCTGGGCATCGCCACATCGTCGATCTCGTTCTTCCGCACCCTCGGCGGCACCATCTCCACCGCCGCGTTCGGCGCGATCATCACCCGCCGCTTCACCGACACCCTGCCCGGCACCCTCGCCGACCACCGGGTACCCGCCGACCAGGTCCCCCCCGGCGGCGCCGATTCCGCGCTCTCCGACCCGGAAAGCCTGCGCCACTACGCCGCACCGCTGCGGCACGCCTTCGAGGACGCCTACGCGCACGGCATGAGCGCCATCTACCTCGTCGTCGTGCCGTGCGTCCTGCTCGGCCTGGCCGCCACCGCGGTCATGCGCGACACCCGGCTCCCGGTGAAGCCGCGGCAGGCGGACGGCACCGGCGCCGGGACCGAGGCCGGTCCGGGGGCCGGCCCGGGCGCGGGTCCGGACAAGGAAGTACGCGCCGCGCCCTGACCGCGCCCCTTCAGCCGTGCAGAGTCGGTCGTGCAAAGTCGGTCGGGCAGAGTCGGTCGTGACGGGTCAGTCGTGACGGCTCAGTCCTGCCCCGGGAACAGCAGGAACCCGTCCGCGACCAGCGACCGCAGCGTGCCCGGCACCGCGTCGCGCAGCGCCACCCGTTCCTCGCCGAGCAGTTCCGCGATCGCGTCGACGATCGCGCCCGCGGTCAGCCGCCCGTCGCTCGCCCCGGCCAGCGCCGCGCCGACGGTATCCACCCGGTCCGCCCGGCACATGCCGCGCTGCTGCCGCAGCACCACGTACTCCGGGTCCTCCGCGCCCGGCTGCCCGGTCTGCTCCTGCAGCACCGCGGAGGCGAGCGTGAACGCGGTGTCCAGCAGCGCGGCGTCGTCCAGGCCGCGCAGCCGCTCCTGCCGCCCGAACCACGCCTCGATCTCCGCACCCAGCGGCTGCTCGACGGCGTGCGGCCAGTCCTCGATGTGCACGACCGGCCGGTCCGCACCCGACTTGCGCAGCGTGATCCAGCCGAAGCCGACGCCCTCGACACCGTCCTGTTCGAACGCATCCAGCCACGCGTCGTAGCGGGCCGCGTAGCCCGCGTCGTGGTGGTCGCCCGCGTCGCGGAGCCACAACTCGGCGTACTGCGCGGGATCCTGCACCTCGCGCTGCACCACCCACGCGTCGCAGCCGGTCGGCGCCAGCCACTCGCGCAGCCGGTCCTCCCAGTCCTCGCCCTTCACGTGCTGCCAGTTCGCGAGCAGCTGGCAGTAGCCGCCGTCGTTCAGGTACTCCGGGGCGCGCGCCACCAGGCGGCGGCAGATCTCGTCCCCGGGCATTCCGGCGTCCCGGTACGTGAACCGGCCCTTCGGCGAGATCACGAACGGCGGGTTCGACACGATCAGGTCGAACTTCTCGCCCTCCACCGGATCGAACAGGCTGCCCTCCGCCAACCCGACGTTGGACACCCCGGACAAGGCCATCGTCAGCCGGGTCAGGTCCAGCGCCCGCCGGTTCACGTCCGTCGCCGTCACCGCACCGGCGTGCCGCGACGCGTGCAGCGCTTGCACCCCGCAGCCGGTGCCCAGGTCCAGCGCCCGGCCGACCGGCTCGCGCACGGTGATCCCGGCGAGCGTCGTCGACGCCCCGCCGATGCCCAGCACGTGGTCCGGGCGCACCGGCCCGGACACGCCGCCGATCCCGCTGCCCAGGTCCGACACCACCCACCAGTCGGTGTCGGCCTCGCCGTAGGGCCGGATGTCGACCGCCGCGCGGACCTCGTCGCCGGTGCGCTCCAGCAGACCTCCGGCCACCGCCTCGTCGAACGGCAGCGCCGCCCGCGCCTGCGCATACGGCACCGGGGCCTGGAGCAGGAACAGCCGGATGAGCGTCGCCAGCGGGCCGCCGTCGCCGCGCAGCGACCGCAGCGCCGGAACGGTCTCGCTGCGCGAGAGCGCCCCGTACGCCTGCGGCCCGAGCGCGTCCAGGCATCCGTCGACGGTGTATTCGGCATCGGCCAAGGCGTCGCGGAGCCGGGCCACCTGAGAGGAGTCGTGCATCGTCACAGGATCATCCTGCCTCCTGCGCCGCCGGTTTCCGGACGGCGACGCAGCAGGACGGCGCACGGCCGCGCATGACGGTGCCTCAGGGGTACGGCACGGGCCGCCGGTTCGGGCCGGGCTCAGGACGTGGGGCTCGCCGATCCGGTCGGCGAGGCCGACCCGGAGCCCGACGGCGACGCCGAGCCGCTCGGCGCCGGCGAACCCGAACCGGACGGCGACGCCGAACCCGACGCCGCCGGGCTGCCCGACGCCCCGCCCGCCGGAGCGGCCTGCCCGGGCGCCGGGGACGACGCGCCGTCGGACGGCGCCGGGGCGGGCGAGGGCACGGTCGCCGCGCAGCCCGGGACCTTGCCCAGCGCCTTGCCCAGATCGCCGCGGTGCAGGTTCTCCAGCGCGGTCCGCGTGCTCGTGCCGTACTTCGTGATCTCGGGGTCCAGCGCCTTCAGCGCCTCCGCGAAGGTCTTCTGGTCGGTGGTCGGCAGGCTCTCGAACGCCGACCGCAGGCTCATCCAGCCGGTCGCCGCGGCCCGCAGCTCGGCGCTGACCGCGGCCCGCTGCGCGCCGCCGTTCTTCACCTTCGGGTCGCCCGCCTGGTCGAGCGTGTTGGCGAGCGCGGTGTCCGCCTCGGCGAGCTTGGTGACGTCCGCCGCGAGCCGCGCCTTGAGCGCGTCCGGCGTCTCGCCCTTGACGACGCTCGCCATATCCGCGAGCGCGCCCTGCGACGCATCGATCTTGCCGGTGACCTCGGCCGTGCACACCTTGTTCGCCCAGGCGGCGAGTTCCTTCTCGTTCTTGTCCCCGTCGCCGCCGCTGCTGCATCCGGCGGCCGCCGTCAGCACCGCGGCCAGCACCGCACAGGCGGCCAGTTTCGCCGGGGTCGTCCTCGCCACGCGTATCTCCGTGTGTCGCTCCGCCGGGCCCCGCACGCCGCGCAGGGCCGCGGAACCCGCCCGGTGCTCCTGCCGCCCGGGCACGACGAGGGTGGCACACGGCGACGACGAAGGGCGACGCGGTGTCCCGCGCCGCCCTTCTCCGCCACCCCGGCGGCAGGCCGCCACCGCGGCCCGACACCGTTTCCCGCTACCGGATTTCGCTCCCGTGGAGCGCCACCGGACTGGTCAGCTCGCGACCGGTTCGGCTTCCTTCGTCTCGTGGTCGGAGCTGCCGACCGCGATCGACTTGCGCTTGCTCCACCACACCGCGCCGACGATGACCAGGATCGCCACGATCGCGATCAGCGCCCGCAGCGGGCCGCTCGCGTGCTCGCCCAGCGTCAGCTTCACCACCGCGGGGGCGATCAGCAGCGACACCAGGTTCATCACCTTCAGCAGCGGGTTGATCGCCGGGCCCGCGGTGTCCTTGAACGGGTCGCCGACCGTGTCGCCGATGACCGTCGCCTCGTGCGCGTCGGAGCCCTTGCCGCCGAACGTGCCGTCCTCGATGGTCTTCTTCGCGTTGTCCCAGGCGCCGCCGGAGTTCGACAGGAACACCGCCATCAGCGTGCCCGCACCGATCGCACCGGCGAGGTACGCGCCCAGGGGCGCGATGCCGAGCGCGAAGCCCACCGCGATCGGGGCCATCACGGCGAGCAGACCGGGCGTCGCGAGTTCCCGCAGCGAGTCGCGCGTGCAGATGTCGACGACCCGGCCGTACTCGGGCGTCTCCGAGCCGTCCATGATCCCCGGCCGGGTGCGGAACTGCTCGCGCACCTCGAACACCACCGCGCCCGCCGCCCGCGACACCGCGTTGATCGCGAGACCGCTGAACAGGAACACCACGGCCGCGCCGAGGATCAGCCCGACGAGGTTGTTCGGCTGGGAGATGTCGAGGTTGAACGACAGCCCGGTCAGCAGCGACATGCTCTCGTTGGCCTGGACCCCGACTTGGGCCCGCGCCGTCTCCACCGCGTCCCGGTACGACCCGTACAGCGCCGTCGCGGCAAGCACGGCGGTCGCGATCGCGATGCCCTTGGTGATCGCCTTCGTGGTGTTGCCGACCGCGTCCAGGTCGGTCAGGACCTGCGCGCCGTCGCCCTCGACGTCGCCGGACATCTCCGCGATGCCCTGCGCGTTGTCGGACACCGGGCCGAACGTGTCCATCGCGACGATCACGCCGACCGTGGTCAGCAGGCCGGTGCCGGCCAGCGCGACGGCGAACAGCGCGAGCATGATGATGCCGCCGCCGAGCAGGTACGCGCCGTACACGGCGATCGCGATGAGCACCGCCGCGTACACCGCGGACTCCAGGCCGAGCGAGATGCCGGACAGGATGACCGTCGCCGGGCCGGTCAGCGACGTCTTGACGACGTCCTTCACCGGGCGCCGCGACGTCTCGGTGAAGTAGCCGGTGAGCTGCTGGATGACCGCCGCCAGCACGATGCCGATGAGCACCGACACCAGCGCGAACACCCGCGGGTCGCCGGAGTGGTCGAGGATCGCCCGGCCCGTGGCGGTGGTCTCGTTGACGCCGTCCAGCTTCGCGAACGAGTCCGGCAGATAGGCGAACGCGGCGATCGCGACGAGCGCGAGCGACACCACCGCGGAAATGAAGAAGCCGCGGTTGATCGCGGTCATCCCGCTGCGGTCGCCGCTGCGCGGCACGACCGTGTAGATGCCGAGCACCGCCGTGATCACGCCGATCGCCGGGACGAGCAGCGGGAACACGAGGCCCGCGTCGCCGAACGCGGCCTTGCCGAGGATGAGCGCGGCGACCAGCGTCACCGCGTAGGACTCGAACAGGTCCGCGGCCATGCCCGCGCAGTCGCCGACGTTGTCGCCCACGTTGTCCGCGATCGTCGCGGCGTTGCGCGGGTCGTCCTCGGGGATGCCCTGCTCGACCTTGCCGACCAGGTCGGCGCCGACGTCCGCGGCCTTCGTGAAGATGCCGCCGCCGACACGCATGAACATCGCCAGCAGCGCGGCGCCGAAGCCGAAGCCCTCCAGCACCTTCGGCGCGTCCTCGCGGTAGATGATCACCACGAGCGCGGCGCCGAACAGGCCGAGCCCGACGGTGAACATGCCCGCCACGCCGCCGGTGCGGAACGCGATGCGCATCGCGTTGTGCGAGCCTTCCGGCCCGTGGCCGGCCCGGGCCGCCGCGGCCACCCGCACGTTGCTGCGGACCGCGAGCCACATGCCGGTGTAGCCGGTCACCGCGGAGAAGACCGCGCCGACGAGGAAGAACAGCGACCGGCCGATGCGTTCGTTCATGGTGTCGGCCGGCAGCAGCATCAGCAGGAAGAACACCCCGACGGCGAAGCCGCTCAGGGTGCGGAACTGCCGGGTCAGATACGCCGAGGCGCCCTCTTGGACGGCGCCGGCGATGCGCTTCATGGTGTCGGTGCCCTCGTCGGCGGCGAGGACCTGGCGGACCAGGCCGGCCGCGACCGCGAGGGCGCCCAGCGCAATGACCGCGACCACCACGACGTACGTCAGATCACTCCCGGCGACTTCCGGCGAGTTCGCGGCGGTGACGGTGGCGGACAGTTGTTGGAGCCCGGACATGCGTCCTCCTAGACGACGGACACGTCCGTACCGGAGGGGGCAGGCCTTCGGTGATCCGACCCGGAGAACTCGGACCCGGCAGCGGGCGCATCGCGAGGGACGTTTCGGACAGGCTGCTCAGACAGGCGCTAGACGATCTTTGTAACGATCTTTGTGACGAATGGAGTGTAAGCAAATGATCAAGAACACACCATTGGAATCTTCATGATCATATCAAATTGCCTATAAAATAGCCGCGCTTTCCGGCGTATCGGGCATTACGCCGAACACCGAGGTTTGGTCGCGCCGAAGCCCGCCCCCACGCGGGTCGCACACGGGACTTCCGAACAAACGCGAACGGCGGACCGCCCTCATTCGGGCGATCCGCCGCAGCGGGAAATTCACTCGTCAGGGTGCCGCCGTTTGGTCTCCCGGCTTCCCCTTCTCGGACGGCCACGACATACGGATCCGGCCGCCGTCGGCACCCGCCCGCACATCCAGTTCGTCCACCAGGCCGAGAATCACGGCCAAGCCCAGATCGCTTTCCCCGATATCCGCCGCCGCGCCGTTCCCGGAGCCGAGCAGGTCGCCGGTCGCGCCTTCGGCCTGCTGCGGGACGGCATCGCGCACCTCGATGGAAAAACGCCCGTCGCCGTCGTCGAGCATCACCGTGACCGGCTCGTCGCTGCCGGTCTGCTGGGTGAGGCCCACCGCGCGCAGGCACGCCTCGCCGACCGCGAGACGCACCTCGTCCAGCACGGACTCGGCGACACCCGCCCGGCGGGCCACGGCCGCGGCGACAAGCCGCGCCGTTCGGACGTGCTCGGGCAAC
The DNA here is from genome assembly GCF_039542225.1 of Yinghuangia aomiensis. Classification (NCBI taxonomy): domain Bacteria; kingdom Bacillati; phylum Actinomycetota; class Actinomycetes; order Kitasatosporales; family Streptomycetaceae; genus Yinghuangia; species Yinghuangia aomiensis. The sequence continues at coordinate 106,929 of NZ_BAABHS010000019.1, forward strand.
GCGGTGAAGCGCAGCTCGACGATGGCCATAGATCCCCCAGCCGTACGTGCCGACGATCCGACCGGTGGGCTGTCCGGTTCGAAGCGCTACCTGGATGAGCGGTGGCGGAAGGAAGAAGCGCCGCCCGCCGACGGGCGGACGGCGCCACCGCCCTCAGTCCGTCGCGGCGACCGCTTCGGCCACCGACGCGTGGATGGGGAACACCTTGGTGAGACCGGTGATGCGGAAGATCTTCAGGATGCGCTCCTGAGTGCACACCAGACGCAGCGAACCCTCATGCGCACGCACGCGCTTGAGACCGCCAACGAGGACACCCAGACCCGTAGAGTCCAGGAAATCCACGCCCTCCATGTCCACGATCAGGTGGTAGCTGCCGTCGTTGACAAGCTCCACCAATTGCTCGCGCAGTTTGGGGGCGGTGTACACATCGATCTCGCCGCCCACCTCGACGACCGTACGGCCGCCCTCGGTTCGGGTCGACAGGGACAGGTCCACGGATCCTCCAGCACCTTGCTATCGAGCGGTCGCCCCCCAAGGATCGGCAGCCGCCTAGGCATTCAACCACTTATGGGCGCTACAGGACGATGAATCCCACGACATTGGATGCAAGACTGATGCCCGATGCCGCCCACTCCACGCCCCCAGGACAACCTGCTGGACCGCTTGCTCGCGGCCCACGGGCGACCCGATCGAGTGACACACGTCCGGCGCATCCCCGCACGGCGGGGACGTCCGACCGAGTGGCCCGAATGGGCGCGCCGCGAAGTCGTGGACGCTTTCCGGGCGGCCGGTATCGACCACCCGTGGGAACACCAGGCACGTGCCGCATCGGCAGCCGCGTCGGGCCGGTCCGTGGTGTTGGCGACCGGCACCGCCTCGGGCAAGTCCATGGCCTACCTTCTGCCGGTACTCACCGCCCTCTTGGAGGGTACCCGGGCTCCGAACGGCCGGGGCGCCACCGCGCTGTATCTGTCACCCACGAAGGCCCTTGCGGCCGACCAACTTCGCGCCGTGGACGCCTTGCGCGCCGCGGAAACCGGCCTTGACGCGGTCCGCACCGCGACGTACGACGGCGACACGCCCGCGGAAGTCCGCCGGTGGGTCCGTGCCCATGCCGCCTATGTGCTCACCAACCCGGACATGCTGCACCGGTCGCTCTTGCCGGCGCACCGGGCGTGGTCGGCGTACCTCAAGGCACTCAAGTACATCGTGATCGACGAGTGCCACACCTACCGCGGAGTATTCGGCTCGCACGTCGCGCAAGTCCTGCGCCGGCTACGGCGGATCTGCCGGCGCTACGGCGCCGACCCGGTGTTCGTCCTGGCCTCGGCGACGGTGTCCGACCCGGCCGCGGCTGCGGCGCGGCTGATCGGCAGCGAGCCGGCGGACGTCGAGGAGGTCACCGACGACGCGTCCCCCCGGGGCGGGCTCACGTTCGCGCTGTGGGAGCCGCCGCTGACCGACTTCAAAGGCGAACGCGGGGCACCCGTCCGGCGTACCGCCACCGCGGAAGCCGCCGACTTGCTCGGTGATCTGGTGCTGGACGGCGTGCGCACGGTCGCCTTCGTGCGGTCGCGGCGCGGCGCCGAGGTCGTGCGGGTGATGGCGCGGGACCAGCTCGAACGCGTCGACCCCGGGCTCGCCGACCAGGTCGCCACGTATCGTGCGGGATATCTGCCGGAGGAACGGCGGGACCTGGAACAGGCACTGCACGACGGCCGGTTGCGCGGGGTCGCGGCGACGACGGCGCTGGAGCTGGGTGTGGACATCTCCGGGCTCGACGCGGTGCTGATCGCCGGGTACCCGGGGACGCGGGCGTCGCTGTGGCAGCAGGCCGGGCGCGCGGGACGGGCCGGACAGGAAGCACTCGCGGTGCTGATCGCGCGCGACGATCCGCTGGACACGTTCCTGGTGCACCACCCGGAGGCGCTGTTCGACCGCCCGGTCGAGGCGACCGTGCTGGACCCGGACAACCCGTACGTGCTCGCCCCCCACCTGTGCGCGGCCGCGGCCGAACTGCCGTTGGAGGAGGACGACCTGCCGCTGTTCGGACCGGTGGCGGCGCCGCTGTTGCCGGGGCTCGTCAAGCGCGGGCTGCTGCGGCGGCGGACCACGGGCTGGTACTGGACGAGCCCGGAGCGGGCCACCGACCTGACGGACATCCGCGGAGCGGCGGGCGCCGCGGTGCGGGTGGTGGAGGACGGCACCGGGCGGGTGCTGGGGACGGTGGACGGGTCCGCGGCGTACAGCGCGGTGCACACCGGGGCGGTGTACCTGCACCAGGGCGAGACGTACCTCGTACGCGAACTCGTCCTCGACGACGCGGTGGCGCTCGTGCGGCGGGCCAACCCGGACTGGACGACGTCGGCGCGGGAAAAGACCGACATCCGGGTGCTGGACGAGGTGCGGTCGGAAGCGTGGGGGCGGGCCCGGCTGTGCTTCGGGTCGGTCGAGGTGACGTCGCGGGTCGTGTCGTACCAGCGGCGCCGGATCCTCACCGGGCAGATTCTCGGCGAGCACCGGCTCGACCTGCCGACGCAGTCGCTGCGGACCCGGGCGGTGTGGTGGACGGTGACGCCGGAGCAGGTCGCCGAGGCGTCGATCGACGAGGCCGACCTGCCGGGGGCGGCGCATGCGGCCGAGCACGCGTCGATCGGTCTGCTGCCGCTGTTCGCGACGTGCGACCGGTGGGACATCGGCGGCGTGTCGACCGCGCTGCACCCGGACACGGGGCTGCCGACGGTGTTCGTGTACGACGGACACCCGGGAGGCGCGGGATTCGCCGAACGGGCGTACGCGACGGCACCGCGGTGGCTGCGGGCGACGCGCGAGGCGATCGCGGCTTGCGAGTGCGAGTCGGGGTGCCCCAGTTGCGTGCAGTCGCCGAAGTGCGGGAACGGGAACCATCCGCTGGACAAGGGCGGGGCTGTGCGGTTGTTGGGGGGGTTGTTGGAGGGGGTGGGGTAGGTGCGACAGGCTTTGCGACCCGGCTGCTGTCGGGACGGACTTCGGGCCCACCCCCAACCCCCGACCAGGTTGAGCTTCGGTCGGGAGAGCCCCACCCCCACCCCCTCCGCCGTTTGTCGCGTGCCATCGGCGGCGCGTGCCGATGCGTCTGGCGCCGGTGCGGCGACAGGTTCTGTGAGGGCGGGGTGCGTGGCCCCACCCAGAGGTGAGGCCACGCGTGCCGGGGGGCATCCCCGATATGCCGTGTTCCCGGCTCGGCTGCGCTTTTAGGCCCTCCCCCGTGCGGCCATGAGCGCGTGGTCGTCGTCCGCGGACTCGGCGCCAACTCGCCGGTCTGTGCGGGGCAACGCCATGGCAACGACGCAACGCGTCCGAAGGACACGCGAGTTGTCGCCGATTCCGAAAAGCAACCCTCACCCCCGGCGCGCGCCGGGATGTGTGCGCCGGAGCTTGCGGGGGCGCACGAGACCGCCGTGCGCTTCGTGTGTCGATCACCAGTTCACCTCCGGACGGGTCAGGCGGCCCTAGGCAGGGCCGGCGCGTGCCGCGACGCGGGGTGCGCCGAACGGCTCGAGCATCGGGGGCGGCGGGAACTCGGCGACGACGTCGACGAATTCGCCGTTGATCACACAGGCGGTCAGCGTCGCTCCCTGGCGCGCGGCGATGTCCGCAGCCACGGCGCACGCCCGTGACGCGCCCTCGTCGAGGCGCGCTGCGGCGGCCAGCGCGGCCGCGTCGGACGCCGCCGCCGCGCGATGACGGGTCGCGACGGCCGCGGCCATGCCCAGCGCGCCCGTGGCCACGAGCACCGGCAGCAGCGACCACACCGCCATCCATACGGTCGCGGAGCCGCGGTCCCGCGGCAGGCGGGTCACGGCGTCGTCGCCTCCTCGGCGGCAACCGCCGTGTGGGAGACGGGGATCCGCAGCCGGGACAGTGGCCCCGGCAGGGGAATGACCGTCTCCACGCGGAAGCTGATCTTTCCTCCTTCGTTCGTCGCGACAATGCGGGCGGACTTCGGTGCCACCGCCGCCGCGGCGGCCCGTGCGGCGTCGGGTGACTCGCCTCGCGCCGCCGCCCGAGCACCGGACTGGGCGGCGTCGATGCAGCGGACTTGGGCCGCGGCGGCGACGAGGCCCGTGGCGAGGCCGAAGACCAGGACCACCAGAGCGGGGAGCGCCATGGCGGTCTCCGCGGTCACGTAGCCGGACTCGGACCTCGGCCGACGCCGCAACGGCACACGGCGGCGCGCCCGAAGCCCGTCAGAAAGTTCCATTGAGGGCCTTGGTGATCACCGCGGCCAGCGCGGCCGCGACCGAGTCGCCGGTGACGACCTTGAACAGCACGCTGCCGAAGGCGACCGCGGCGAGTGTGCCGACGGCGTACTCGGCTGTGGACATGCCGTCGTCGCCCCGGAGGCGGCGCAACGCACCTGGGCCGCGCAGACGCCGCCATCCCACGAACGTCACCCCGAGCCGTCGCCGCAGCGCCACCGCATGACCGCCGAGCCACCGGCGGGTGGCGCGGATCATGGGGCGGGCCCCGGCGATTGCCTTCCCTCTCGCGCTCGACGTGTCGGGCAGGCTCGCCGTGCCGGTCGTGGCCTTCACCGGGTTGGCAGGGTTCACAGACATGGATTTCTCCTTGAGATCGAAAGGCATCGAGCGATCCGGGACGCCGCAGGCGCGCGTCACGTCCCGGACAGCAGGGGTCCCGCGAGGCCGATGGCGACAGGGACGACGCCGATCAGCAGGAACGCGGGCAGGAAGCACACGCCGAGCGGCAGCGTGGCGCGTACCGACGCCCGCCGGGCGGCCGCGGCGAAGTCGCGGCGGCGCCGGGAGCGGTAGTCGTCCGCGATACGGGCGATCCGCTCGGCCGGCGGCGCACCGCCGATGCCGGAGCGAGCCAGGGCTCGAGCGAGTACCGCGAGTTCCCGGTGCTCGGCGAGCGCCATCCAGCATCGGGCCGGATCGCCCCCGAGCCGGATCGCCGCGGATGCGGAGCGCAGCTCCGCGCCGAGCGGTCCGCCGACGGCGGTCGCGACCGCCGCCACGGCGCCGACCGGCGCGGCGCCTGCCAGCAGGCACGCCGCCAGCAGGTCCGCGGCGGTGGGCAGATCGGCCACCAGCCGGGCACGGCGCCGCCGGGCTGCCGCCCGAGCCTCGGCCTTCGCCAGGTAGGCGTTGGCGGCGCAGGCGACCACCGGGGCCGCCGCACAGCCCCGTATCCTGCCGACGAACAGCCCGACCACCAGACCGAGCACGACGCAGGTCGCATACCGGCGCACGCGCGCATCATCGGGCCGAGACGGCGGACCCGCACGGGTTGTCGGCCCGGTCGGCGCCCGTTCCCCTCCACCGCGCGCCGCGGCCGCACCCGCACCCGGTATCGCCAGCAGCACGGCTGCCGCCGCCAACCCCGTGGCCGCGCCGCCCACCATCACCCCGGACACGGCGACCTCCGGGCGTCTTCGGCGATCCGCTCCGTCCACACCAGTCCCCCGGCGAGCAACGCCAGCCCGGCACACAGCACCGCGGCCCCCAGCGGAGTACGCCCCAGCACGTCGAGCGGTGCCGCGCCCATGCCGGTGCCCAGCAGTACGCCGAGCAGCGGGAGTCCGGCGAGGAGCCGGGCGGTGGCCCGGACGCCGGCGAGTTCGGCTTCCAGCTCGCGGTGGCCCTCGTCGTCGTTGCGCAGCCCCGCGGCGATGCGGTCGAGGGCCGCGGCGAAGCCGGCCCCGCGTTCCGCGGCGATGCGCCAGCACGCCGCGATCCGGGCGAGCGCGTCGGCGCCGGGTTCCCGCGCCGCGGCGGCCAGGGCGCCGGGGACGTCCCCACCCGCCCGAACCACCGCCGCGACCTCGCCGAACAGCCTGGCCGCCGCACCGTCGGCCGCTTCCGCCGCGGTGCACAACGCCTCGCCAGGCGGGTGCCCGGCGCGCAGCTCACCCACCATCGTGGTGGCGAACTCCGCGACGGCACAGCGTGTTTCGATCTCCCGCCGCGCGTCCCGGGCATGACGCCGCAACCGTGCCACGAACCCGGCGATCGGGACCGACACCAGCGTCGGCACAATGCCGCCCAGAGCCATCGAGGCGGCCACCCCGAGCGCCGGAATCCCGGCCAGGATCCGCAGGTCCGGGTGTCCGCGTATGGCCACCAGCCGCGCTCGGCGACCCGCAGGAATCGACGACCGCGACACCGGCACCTGCAAAATGTGCACAGCCTCGATACGCGTCCGCCCCACGCGCACGCCGCCGAGCATCACCGCCCCGGCCACCGCCGGCGGGACCACCGCGAACAGCATCGGCTCCGAGATCGCGTTCACTCCCGCCACCACCCGTCCACCAGCGCCCGCAGCTGCGGGAATCCGGCTCCGCGGTGCTCGCTTCTGCGGTCGTAGACGACGGCCGGGACAGACCGCACCCAGCCCTGCGCGTCCCGTTCCAGGATGTGGATCTCCGCGACCATCCGCAGGCCGTCGCGCGCCCGGGTCAGGTGCACGACGACGTCCAGTGCCGCTGCGAGTTGGCTGTGCAGGGCGTCGCGGCTGAGTCCGGCCAACGCACCGAGTGCTTCGAGCCGGGCCGGGACGTCGTGCGGCGAGTTCGCGTGGACGGTGCCGCAGCCGCCGTGGCCGGTGTTCAACGCGGCGAGCAAGTCGGTGACTTCGGCGCCGCGTACCTCCCCGACCACGACCCGGTCGGGGCGCATGCGGAGCGTCTGGCGGACCAAGTCGCGGAGGGTCACCGCACCTGCGCCCTCGACGTTCGGCGGCCGAGCCTCCAGGCGCACGACGTGCGGGTGGCGCGGGTCGAGTTCCGTGGAGTCCTCGACCACCACGACGCGTTCGGCCGGATGCACGGTGCCGAGCAGCGCGCCGAGCAACGTGGTCTTCCCGGTGCCCGCGCCGCCGGAGACCAGGAAGCCCACCCGCGACGACACGACCGCACGCAACAGCTCGGCACACGCCGGCGACAGCGTCCCGGACGCGACCAGGTCGCCAAGGCCGAGCGCGATGCGGCGCGGCACGCGCAGCGACAGGCAGGTGCCGCGCACGGCGACCGGCCGGAGGACGGCGTGCAGCCGGGTCCCGTCCGGGAGTCGGGCGTCGACGTACGGGGCGGCGTCGTCGAGACGGCGCCCCGCCGCGGTCGCCAGGCGCTGCGCGAGCCGCCGCACCGCGGTGTCGTCCGGGAACGTGACGGCGACGCGTTGCGGCCCCGCGCCGCGGTCCACCCAGACCTCGTCCGGGCCGTTGACCAGGACGTCGGTGACGTCGTGATCGGCCAGCAGGACGTCCAGCGGTCCGGCGCCGGTGATCTCCGAACGCAGAGTGCGGAGCACCGCCAGGACCGTGGCGTCGCCGAGGACCCGGCCGTCGGTGCGGAGTACCTCGGCGACCGCCGCGTGGGTGGGGTCGCGACCGTCGGCCGCGAGCCGATCGCGGACGTCGTCCACAAGCTGTGGATCGAGCGCGGGTTCCGCGACGGCTTCGGCGAAGACCGGACTACCGACCCGCGGCGGCGCGCCCGGCCTCGGCGGTCGGCGGCCGAGCGGTTCGGGATTCGACCCGGGCGCCGGTGCCGAACCCGGGGGCGGCTCACCCGCCGCCCCGTGGCCGACGGCCGCGGGGGGTGACGACGGAACGGCGAAGGACCGTGCGGGGAAGACCGGTGCCGCGCACGATGGCCGAAGCCCGGAGGGAGCCGCCGCCGAGGCAACGGGAACGGGAATGGCAGCGGGCAGAACGAGGCCGGGCAGAGCAGTCATGGGGAGACTCCGAGATTCGCTGGAAGGAAGCGCGCCCGCACACGTGCGGTCACGCAGGAGATTCGCGATCTCCGCCGCGCTGCAGCGGAGATTCGTCGGAACGTTCCGACGGGCGCTCGGCGTGCCGCCTTCTGCCGTGCCCGGGTTGCTTGCGGCATCGCCGAGCACGGGCAGCACGAGGCCGACGTAGGTCGGCGAGACCGCCGACAAACGGTGCCCACACCAGCCGATCGCGGACGCCGGAACCGCCGCGGTTCGACGGGTCAGCGGGTCAGCGGGTCAGCGGGGCAGCGGGGCAGCCACGCCACCGCGGGAACACCGCGAGATCGAGCGCCTTTTCGCGGTGGGAATGGCCGCTAACGCCGGCTCAACGCATCGGCGCCTTCGTCCACACCCCCACGCCGACCCAAGCCACCCCACCCACCGCCACACACAACCCGCGCCCTCACCCCGGAGCCCCCCTCACGCCGCCCACCCCCGCTCCGCCGCCACCGCCGCAGCCTCCGCCGCCAGGAACTCGCGGCAGAACCGGCTCAACGGCCCCTTGCGTCCGCCGGGTACCGCGCCTTCCTCGACGGCTTCGGTCAGTCCCGGTTCGGGGCGGAGTTCGCCGGCCAGCGGAAGACCGGCGTTCGCGGCGATCTCGTCCGCAGGCAGCCTGGACGGCGAAGGTCCACGGACGACCGCGCGCAGGTCGGCCACCACCGGCCGCAACCACTCGGCGACGTGCACCGCGGCGGCCACCGCGCGGAGTTCGGCGGGGATGACGACGAGCCCGAGCACGCATTGGCCGAAGGCTTCCTCGGCCGCGGGGTCCGGCCTGCGGGGTATGTCGACCACGGTCAGGTCGTGGCGCCGCCGGAGCGCGGACACGATCGCCCGGGTGGCCTCCTGGGGCACGCCGGGCCCCGGGCCGCGGTCCCAGGACAGCACGGTAAGGCCGTGCAGCCGCGGCAGTGCGGCGGACAGCGCGCCGCCGTCCACCCGGCCGCGTGCGCCGGCCAAGTCCGGCCAGCGCAGCCCCGGCTCGGCCTCGCCGCCCAGCAGGATGTCGATGCCGCCGCCGAACGGATCCGCGTCCACCAGCGCCGCGGTCCCGCCGCCCCGTGCCGCGGTGACGGCGAGCGCGCAGGCCAGCGTGCTGGCGCCGGCGCCGCCGCGGGCGCCGACCACGGCGATCCCGAGCGCGGCGGCGCCGGTGCCGTCCGCCAAGTCGGCGAACCGGTCGGTCAGCCACGCCTCGGCATCCGGCAGGAAGACCACGTGGTCGGCGCCGACCACGACGGCGCGCCGCCACACGTCCGCATCGTCCAGATCGGCGCTGACCAGCACGACGTCTTTGCGACGCGGCAGCCCGAACGACGCGACGCCGTCCGCGAGGTCCGCACCCACCACCACGAGTGGGCTCACCACCCACCCCTCGCACGCGAGTTGCGGTTGCGGCACGATCTCGGGCTCGACGTTCGCCACCGCGCACATCCGCAGCAGCTCGTCCAGCAGCCGCACGTCCGCGGTGACGACGAGCGGCCGGCCGAGGCCCGGCGGGCAGACAGGCGAAGGTGCCGACATGAGAACTCCCCCGAGGTTCCGGTCCCCGGCCGCGCCCCTGTGCGCAGCTCCGGAAGGACCGAGCACCACCATGACCGATCCGCCGCGAGCCGCGAGGCCGAGAAGCGGCAACCATCGGAAAGTTGTGGATAACTCCCGCTTGTGGATAACGAAATCACTCGTACGAAGGATGGTTGCGTAGCGATCGAGTGGTTATCGGCGATCGGCGAACCGGAAAACACCCGTCTTCCGGAGCACACCCGATTGGCACCTGAACTCGAAGAAACCCCCCGGAAGTTGGCACAAAGTACGGACACCCCCTCGCACCCGCCTTCGGAATCCACAGCACCGCACGGGCGCACGAAGGCCCCGCCGCGCGGCACGTCGCGGATCGGGACAGGGCGGGGCAAGGGAGGGAATTGGGCACCACGAGGGGACGAGTCCGAGGTCCGGGGCCTCGCGCGCCGCCGGCCGCCGCGGCCTCGCGCCGCGTGACCCTGCGCACAGCATCCGACAGACGTGGGTGTGGTGGTGCGGATGTGCGTCCCGAAGCCCGACGAGGCAGACGTGCCGGTGGTTTTGGCCGGGAACGCCGAGTGCGCCAGGAGTCCCGGAGCGGTCCGCCGAAGCAGCCGCGGCAGGCGCCCGGACAAGGGAGCCGGAGCCCCGCCCGCACCCCAGCCGCCAACCCCCGTCGGAACTCAACCGGAACGAGGCATTGCACCTACCGCCGTGGGGTAGGACCCCCGCAGGAATCGCCGCGGACCCGCGGCCGGACAAGCGACGACCCCCGCCGGGGGGGAGAGCGGGGGTCGTCTCCACGGCCGACTCGGGGGGGGGGGGAGGAGTCGGACCGGGTTAGCACGGTCGCAGAACGATCCGTGGCTTCCAGGATGTACCCGAGAGCCTTCTCGGGCAAACCCGCATGCCTGAGTTTACGCCGAATGGCGGCGCCTATCCTCGACTACGTGGAAAACCACGGAGCCAAGCGGACCGCAGCGTTCTTCGATCTCGACAAGACCATCATCGCCAAGTCCAGCGTGATGGCGTTCAGCAGACCGTTTCACCAGGGCGGCCTGATCACTCGCCGTGCCGTGCTCAAGAGCGCGTACGCGCAGTTCGTGTTTCTCGTCGGCGGCGCCGACCACGACCAGATGGAGCGGATGCGCGAGTACCTGTCCGCGCTGTGCCGCGGCTGGGACGTTCAGCAGGTGCGCGAGATCGTCGCGGAAACCCTGCACGACATGATCGACCCGATCATCTACGACGAAGCCGCGTCGCTCATCGAGGAGCACCACGCGGCCGGGCGCGACGTCGTCATCGTCAGCTCGTCCGGTGCGGAAGTCGTGGAGCCCATCGGCGAGATGCTGGGCGCCGACCGGGTGGTGGCGACCCGCATGGTGGTCGAGGAGGGCCGCTACTCGGGCGAAATCGACTTCTACGCGTACGCGGAGAACAAGGCCGCGGCCGTGCGCGACCTCGCGGCGAGCGAGGGCTACGACCTGTCGCGTTCGTACGCCTACAGCGACTCCGTCACCGACCTGCCGATGCTGGAGGAGGTCGGGCACCCGTACGTCGTGAACCCCGACCGGGGGCTGCGCCGCGAGGCGGTGGCGCGCGGCTGGCCGGTTCTGACGTTCGACCGGCCCGTGCAACTGCGGCAGCGCGTCCCGTCGTTGCCCGTGCCGTCCCGGTCGGTGCTGGCGGCCACGGCGATCGCCGCGGGTGCCACCGCCGCCGGGCTCGTCTGGTACGCGGCCAAGCGCCGGCGCTGACCCGCCTGGACGCCACCGGCCGGATCCGGACACGTCCGCGGCGGAACGCACGCCGTGCGCAACCGTCCGGACAGCTCCGGAATCCGGCCGGGACGGGGCGGACCACGCCCGGAACCAACCCGCCCAAAAGGTAAAGATCTTGGGCGAAGGGTTCCGTGTGTACCGGTAACGAAGTAGAAAGGCATCAGCGGCCCGCAGACGACCGCCGGGAGAAGTGGCGACACTTCCCGAGGCGGGCGGCCCTACGGACCCAGCACGACACCGGGAACCCACGCGCGACCGACCCTCGTACGGGCCGCACGCGCCGGACGACCGGGGCTTCGCGGCCCCGGGCCGGCCGTCACCAAGGTGCACGCACTGGTACCCCGATGAACGTGCCGAGTGGCGGCGTCCCTCCCCCGTGGACGCCGCCCCTTTCGTGTCCGGAAATCGCTCACGCGGGATGCTCGCGCACGGCGGCCGGAAACGGCCTAGATGCCGCGCATGACCGCCTCGCAGACCGCGACGCTCTCACGCGCGCCCAACGTGACGGCTTCCGCGCAGTGTTCGATCCACCCGGCGACCCCTTCCGGAGTTCCGGAGACGTAGCCGCGCAGGGCCTTCTCGTAGGTGTCCGGGCCGAGGTCGAGGTGCCCGACCTCGGGCACGACCGCCGACTTGGGGTCGAGGCCGCGGGTGATGAGCACAAGACGCTGCGCGGCGCGCGCGACGAGGCCGTTGCCCCAGACGAACGGCTGCAGCGCGAGGATCTCGCCGTGCACGAGCGCCGCGACGACGAGCGCGGGGGCGTCGCTGGGGGCCAGCAGGAGCCGGGCGAGGCCGTCGAGTCGGGCGGTGACCTCGTCGGCGGCGGGCAGCGGCCCCGGGTCGGGGCGCACCTCGACGGTTTCGCCGGCGAGGCGGGGGCGGCCGAGCGCGTCGTGGTCCACCACGTCGGCGGCGGCCACCACGTGCAGCCGGGCGAGGACCTGGAGCGGACTGCGCCGCCACACGTCGACGAGGGTGGGGTACTCGGCGGAGACCCGCAGCGCGCCGCCGACGATGCCGGCTTCCCGGTCGGCCGCGCCGCGCGAGTAGTCGGTACGGCGGCGGAGTTCCTCCAGCGACCAGTCCGCGCCCTCCAGCGCGGCGCTCGCGCGGGCACCGCGCAGGGCGGACTCGGCGCTGATCTCCGGGCTCTTGCGGCGCATCGTGCGGTGCCGCAGCAGGCCGTCGACGGCCTTGCGGGCGGATTCGACGGCTTCGGGCACGCCGGGCAGCGCGGCGACGGCGGCGAACGGGTCCTGGCCCGAGGATGCGGTACTCACGCGGCCGACCCTACGCGCCCCGCGCCACCGGGGTCCGCCGGGCCCGCACCGGAGTGCCGGACAGGACACGGAACGGCCGGAAGCAGTCGCGCCGATCACCGTCCGACTTGACGCGGACACGCACCGCAACGGAGGATCCTTGTCGAAAACGATTGTCACTCCCGAGAAGACGGGAGGCGGCAGCGATGCGGCAACTGGAAGGACGGCACCGGTGAAGATCGCGTTCGTCGGCAAGGGCGGCAGCGGCAAGACCACCCTCTCCTCGCTCTTCGTGCGCCACCTCGGCGCGGCACAGCTGCCGGTGCTGGCGGTGGATGCGGACATCAACCAGCACCTCGCGGTGGCCCTGGGCTTCAGCGAGGAGAAGGCCGCGGCGATCCCGCCGCTCGGCGGCAACCTCGGGCTGATCAAGGACTACCTGCGCGGCACCAACCCGCGGATCGGCTCCGCGGACGAGATGGTCAAGACGACGCCGCCCGGCCGCGGGTCGCGGCTGCTGCGGCTGGACGAGGACAACCCGGTCTACGACGCCTGCCGCCGCCCGGTCGGCAGTTGCTGCAGCGGTATGCGGATCATGGCGACCGGCCCGTTCCAGGAAGGCGACCTGGGCGTCGCGTGCTACCACTCGAAGGTCGGCGCGGTCGAACTCCTGCTCAACCACCTGGTCGACGACCGCGACGAGTACATCGTCGTGGACATGACCGCGGGCTCCGACGCGTTCGCGTCCGGTCTGTTCACGCGCTTCGACATGACGTTCCTGGTCGCCGAGCCGACCCGCAAGGGCGTGAGCGTCTACCGGCAGTACCGCGACTACGCCCGCGACTGGGGCGTGGCCCTCGCGGTGGTGGGCAACAAGGTGCAGGGGCCGGACGACCTGGCGTTCCTGCGCGAGCACGTGGGTGCGGACCTGCTGACCTGGGTGGGCCAGTCGGAGTTCGTCCGCGAGGTCGAGAAGGGCCGTACGCCGGACTTCGCGGCGCTGGAGCCGGACAACACCGCCGCGTTGGAGCGGATGCGCGAGGCGGTCGACGCGACGTTCGCGAACCGCGACTGGGCCCGCTACACCGAGCAGATGGTCGAGTTCCACGTGAAGAACGCGCACAGCTGGGCGAACGCCCGCGCGGGTGTGGACCTGACCGCGCAGGTGGACCCGGAGTTCGTGCTCGGCCCGGCGGCGCTGGAGGCCGAAGGGGCGGCGACCCCCCGCGGCTGACCACCGCGGCGGCAAGCGCCGGAAACGCCACCGGGCGGGCCCGCGAAAGCGGACCCGCCCGGTGCTGTCGTACCGTCGGTCAGTTTTCCTTCCGCACCGGCGGCTGCTGCGTGTAGGGCGCCGAGCCGGCCGGCGGCACCGGGGCGTTGCCGCCGGTCACGGTCGCCCAGTCGGCGGGCGCCGTGCCGACGTTGAGGCCCTGGAGCTTGGCGACGACCGCCGGGTCCTGCGCGTCGATCCAGTCGACGAACTGGCGGAACGAGACGCAGCGGACGCCGTCCTTCTTGCACACCGCGCGCATGGTGTTCTCGACGGCGGTCATGTAGACGCCGCCGTTCCACGTCTCGAAGTGGTTGCCGATGAACAGCGGGGCGCGGTTGGTCGTGTAGGCGCGGTTGAAGCCGCCCATGTAGAAGTCCGTCGCCTGCTTCTCCAGTGCGGGCCACTGCGACTGCGGCGCCTTGGAGTTCGCGTTGGTCTGCTCGGCCATGATGTTGTAGTCCATCGACAGCTGGGACTTGGTCGCGCTGCCCGGCCACGGGAGCGACTGCAGCGGCAGGTCCCACAGGCCGTCCATCTTGCGCGGCCACACCTGGAGGCCGCCCGGCGAGCTGGCGTCGTAGCGCCAGCCGTACTGCTTGGCCGCCTGGATCAGGTTCTTCTGGCCTTCCAGGCACGGGGCACGGCCGCCGATGAGTTCCTTCTTGTAGTCGAAGGGCAGCGACGGGATGTCCGTCCAGCCGGAGTTGGTGCGCCAGTTCTCGACGAACGAGTAGGCCTGGTCGATCTCCTTCTTCCAGTCGTCGACCGACCAGCTCTTGCCGCTGGTGGACGAGTTGCAGAAGTGGCCGTTGAAGTGCGTGCCGACCTCGTCGCCTTCCAGCCAGGCCTGGCCGAGCTGGGTGATGGTGGCGCGCTCGTTCTTGTCGTAGAGGAACTCGATGTCGGAGGCGCCGGGGCCGTGCTTCGGGCCCTGGTACTTGGCCTTCTGCGACTCGGGGAGCACGTAGATGCCGGAGAGGAAGAACGTCATGTTGGCGTTGCTCTCGCGGGCCACCTTGCGGAACCGGGAGACCAGGTTGACGCCGTCCATCTCCGCCGCGCCGTCCCAGGAGAACACCACGAACTGCGGCGGTTTCTCACCGGGCTTCAGCTTCTCGACTTTGGGCTGGTGCGGCTGCGGGCCGGTATCGCTGGTGGATCCGTCGCCGATCGGCTTGCCCGGCTTGCTGCCCTCGCTCGGCGTGCCCGAGGGATCGCCGGAGGCCGAACTCTGGTTCTTGCTCGACGAGGCGCCTTTGTCGTCACCGCTCTTCGCGAAGACCACGAAGCCTATGGCTGCCAGTACCGCAACGACGACCAGGACGGCGGCACCTCGGACAGAACGCACAGTTCACCTCAAAGCAGACGGGACCGCACGGTCCGGGACGGATGTGGTGCGACTACCTGTCAAAACACACGCACCACAGGGCCGCTCGGTTGCATGTGCCTCCCAACGACCACGCGCACCTACCCGGACCAAAGCGATCCATAGCGGACAGGGCATGTGAAGCGAGACACACATCCGCAGCAGTCTTTCAGTCCTTGCTCGGCTGCCGCTCGAAAGCGCCTCGCCCACCGCCGCAATGGTCAACTCGCGCCCGCCGCGAAGGACACGGGCCGCCTCAAACCGTTTGTTTCACCCATTCGGATGGGCTTTTTACCGTTTCTCGATGAGAAACTGAAGGTAGCGTAAAGACTACTTAGCGCAATCTTGGGGCTTTGCCCACAAGGCGCCCCTCTTCCGGCCACCCCGCCAGTCCCCGCCTGACCAACCGCGCGCCGCCCCGCGGCGACCGCGGCTGACCACCGAGGAGACGGGATATGACCCTCCCCGCGCCCCCTTCGCCCACCGCGGACCACGCTGCCCTGCGGCCGTCCGCACCCCCTCCGCGCCGCTCCCGCCTCGGGAAGCTGCGCCCCGACCTCGGCGCCTCGTTCGTCGTCTTCCTCATCGCGATCCCCATGTCGCTGGGCATCGCCCTGGCCGCCGGTGCCCCACTGACCTCGGGCATCGTCGCGGCCGTCGTCGGCGGAATCGTCGTCGGCACCCTCGGCGGTGCTCCGCTGCAGATCAGCGGACCCGCCGCCGGACTCACCGTCGTCGTCGCCGGATTGATCCCGACCTACGGGTGGCGCGTGACGTGCGCCATCACGGTGCTCGCCGGCGTCCTGCAGATCCTGCTCGGGCTGAGCAGGGTCGCCCGGGCAGCGCTCGCGCTGTCGCCCGCGATCGTGCACGGCATGCTCGCCGGCATCGGAATCGTCATCGCCCTCGCCCAGTTCCACGTGGTGCTGGGCGGGTCGCCGGACGGCACCGCGCGCGCCAACCTCCACCAGCTCCCCGGGCAACTGGCGTCCTTGCATTCGCCGGAGCTGGTGGTCGGCGCGGTGACCGTGGCGGTCCTGGCCGCGTGGCCGTGGGTGCCGGAACGCCTCGGCCCCGTGCGCAAACCGCCCGCGCCTCTCGCCGCGGTGGCCTTGGCGACGGCGTTCGCCGCGGGATTCCGGCTCGACGTGAGCCGCGTCGAACTCCCGCACGCCGCCGTCACGTTGCCGGCGCTGCCGACCGGCTTCGGCACCACCGGCCTGATCACCGCGGTGGTCACGGTCGCGGTCGTCAGCGGCGTCGAAACCCTGCTGTCCGCGGTGGCCACCGACCGGCTCCACGACCGCAAGCGCGCCGACCTGGACCGCGAACTCACCGCCCAGGGCGCCGGCAACGTGGTCTCCGGCATGCTCGGCGGCTTCCCGGTGTCCGGCGGGGCGATCCGCACGACCGCGAACATCCGCGCGGGCGCGGAAAGCCGGGCCTCGACGGTCCTGCACGGCGTCTGGGTGCTGGTCTTCGCCGGGCTGCTGGCAGGCGTCGTCGAACGCATCCCGCTGGCCGCACTCGCCGCACTGGTCATGGTGGTCGGCCTGCAGATGGTGAACCGCGCGCACATCCGGCACGTGCACCGGCACCGCGAGTTCCCGGCCTACGTCGCGACGGTCGTCGGCGTCGTCGCCGCGGGGGTCCTCGAAGGCGTCGCGCTGGGCGTGCTGGTCGCCGCGGCGACCGCGCTGTTCCGGCTGAGCCGCAGCACCGTGCGGACGTCCGTCCGCGACGGCGTGCTGCACGTCGAGGTGCACGGGTCGCTGACGTTCCTGTCGGTGCCGCGCCTGTCGCGCGTGCTCGACAAGCTGCCGCCCGGCGAGCACGTCGTCCTCGACCTGACCGTCGACCACCTCGACCACGCCGCGTTCGACACCGTGCACAACTGGCGCACCGGGTACATCGCCCGCGGCGGCCAGGTGGAGATCGAGGAGATCCACGACGACCACTACGTGCGCGCCGCGGAAGGCCAGCCCGGCGCCGGACGCGTCGGCCCCACCCCGTCGCCGCGCTGGTTCGCCCCGTGGTGGCACTGGCAGCGCCTCCAGCCGCGGCGCGGCCGCCCGCCCGCGCACCCGCTGGTGGCCGGGACCCGGGAGTTCCAGCTGCGGACCGCACCGCTCGTCCAGCCGTTCCTGGAGCGGCTCGCCATCGAGGGCCAGAACCCGGCTCAGCTGTTCATCACCTGTGCGGACTCGCGGATCGTGCCGAACCTGATCACCGCGAGCGGGCCCGGCGACCTGTTCACCGTGCGGAACGTCGGCAACTTCGTGCCGCCGCGCACCGCGGGCGGCGGCGCAGCGGCGTGCTGTGCGGATGCGACGGGCGGCGACGGTGCCGACGATTCGGTCGGCGCCGCGATCGAGTACGCCGTGTCGGTCCTGGGTGTGCGCAGCATCACCGTGTGCGGGCACTCGGGCTGCGGCGCGATGGCGGCGCTGCTCGACAGCCGCGACGCGGACCCCGCCGCCGCGGACGCCGCGGACGACCATGGGCTTCCGGAGCCCACCCCGCACCTGCGCCGCTGGCTCGCGCACGGCGTGCCGAGCCTGGCGCGGTTCGCGGAGCGGCCCGCGCCCACGCTGTCCGGGCGCGTACCGCCGCCGGCCGAGCAGTTGTGCCTGGCCAACGTGCTGCAGCAGCTCGACAACCTGCTCGGTCACCCGGTCGTGCACCGGGCCGTTGAGGACGGCCAACTGCGGCTGTTCGGCCTGTACTTCGACCTGGCCGGGGCGCAGATGTACGTGCACGACACGGCGACCGGCCGGTTCGAGCCGGTCGACGCGCCCACCGGGGAGGCCGCCGACCGGGACGCCGCCGCGGAGGCGGCACCTCCCGAGCCGGGCCACCCGCAGACCGTCCCGGTCTGACCCGGGCGACCCCGGACAACGTCCCGGACCGCGGTCACCCGGGGTCCTCGCCGGTCGCGCCGCGCCCGTCCCGATCCGGGGCGGGCGCGGCGCCGTTTCACCCGTTTTCGCCCCCTCGCCGCACACCCGCCGGCCACCCGCAAGAGGTCTAAACCAATTTTCGGACCCCTCTTGTCAGCCGCGCCGGGTCACTGATTCGCTACAGGCGATAGAAGATGCATCGGAACGCCGATAGAACATGTCACGCAAAAGCCTGTACGACGGAGGAAATGGCGTGAGCAACGAGACCCCCGAGACCCGGGACGCGCTGTCCAACCTGCTGCGGGAGGAGCGCCGGTTCCCGCCGCCGCCCGCCGTCGCGGAGTCGGCGAACGTCACGGCCGCCGCGTACGACGAGGCCGACGCCGACCGGCTCGGCTTCTGGAAGGCCCAGGCCGACCGGCTGAGCTGGGCCGTCGAGCCCACCGAGACGCTCGACTGGTCGAACGCGCCGTTCGCCAAGTGGTTCGCCGACGGCAAACTCAACGTGGCGTACAACTGCGTCGACCGGCACGTCGAAGCCGGCCTCGGCGACCGCGTGGCGATCCACTGGGAGGGCGAACCCGGCGACAGCCGCGCGGTCACCTACGCCGAGCTGCAGCGCGAGGTCTCCCGGGCCGCGAACGCCCTCACCGAGATGGGCGTGCAGGCGGGCGACCGGGTCGCGATCTACCTGCCGATGATCCCCGAGGCGGTCGTCTCGATGCTGGCGTGCGCCCGCATCGGCGCCCCGCACTCCGTCGTCTTCGGCGGGTTCTCCGCGGACGCCGTCGCCTCGCGCATCCAGGACGCCGACGCCCGCGTGGTCATCACCGCGGACGGCGGCTACCGGCGCGGCAAGCCGTCCGCGCTCAAGCCGGCGATCGACGACGCGCTCGCGTCCTGCCCCGACGTGCGCAACGTCCTGGTGGTCCGCCGCACCGGCGAGGACGTGGCCTGGACCGAGGGCCGCGACGTGTGGTGGCACGACGCCGTCGGCAACGCGTCCGACACACACACCCCCGAGGCGTTCGACGCCGAACACCCGCTGTTCATCCTCTACACCTCGGGCACCACCGGGAAGCCGAAGGGCATCCTGCACACCTCAGGCGGCTACCTCACGCAGGCGTCGTACACGCACTGGGCGGTGTTCGACCTCAAGCCGGAGACCGACGTCTACTGGTGCACCGCCGACATCGGCTGGGTCACCGGCCACTCGTACATCGTCTACGGACCCCTCGCCAACGGGGCCACCCAGGTCATGTACGAAGGCACCCCGGACACCCCGCACCAGGGCCGCTGGTGGGAGGTCGTGCAGAAGTACGGCGTGTCGATCCTCTACACCGCCCCCACCGCGATCCGCACCTGCATGAAGTGGGGCGACGACATCCCCGCGAAGTTCGACCTGTCGTCGCTGCGCGTCCTCGGCTCGGTCGGCGAGCCGATCAACCCCGAGGCCTGGATCTGGTACCGCAAGAACATCGGCGGCGACCGCTGCCCGATCGTCGACACGTGGTGGCAGACCGAGACCGGCGCGATGATGATCAGCCCGCTGCCGGGCGTCACCGCGACCAAACCGGGCTCCGCGCAGCGCGCGCTGCCGGGCATCTCCGCCGAGGTCGTCGACGACAACGCGGCGCCTGTGCCGAACGGCGGCGGCGGCTACCTGGTGCTGAACGAGCCGTGGCCGTCGATGCTCCGCACGATCTGGGGCGACGACGAGCGGTTCAAGGACACCTACTGGTCGCGCTGGGAGGGCCTGTACTTCGCGGGCGACGGCGCGAAGAAGGACGAGGACGGCGACATCTGGCTGCTCGGCCGCGTCGACGACGTGATGCTGGTGTCCGGCCACAACATCTCGACCACCGAGGTCGAGTCCGCGCTCGTGTCGCACCCCAAGGTCGCCGAGTCGGCGGTCGTCGGCGCCGCGGACGCCACCACCGGCCAGGCCATCGTCGCGTTCGTCATCCTGCGCGGGTCGGCCGCGGAGGAGCCGGGGATCGTCGACGAGCTGCGCAACCACGTCGGCGCCACGCTCGGCCCGATCGCCAAGCCCAAGAAGGTCATGATCGTCGAGGAGCTGCCGAAGACGCGCTCCGGGAAGATCATGCGCCGCCTGCTGCGCGACGTGGCGGAGAACCGTGAGCTGGGAGACGTCCAGACGCTGACCGATGCGTCCGTGATGTCGCTGATCCAGGCCAAGCTGCCCACGGCGGCCTCCGAGGACTGAGCCCGTGCCCGCGCCCGCCGCACGGGCCGGCCGCCGCGGCCCCGAACCGGTTGTTCCGGTCCGGGGCCGCGGCACGTCCGGACCTGTCGCGGAATAGTCCTCGCCCCGCGCGTCCCGGTCCGCGACGATGATGCGATGACATGGCATCTGACCGGCGATCTCGACGTGTTCGAGTCCGCCGCACGCGAGTTGGTGATCGGCAACCCGGTCTCGAACACCGGGTGCCTCACGGTGCTGGAGGCCCTGCGCTCGCGCGGCCTCGCCGCATTCGGTTACGGGACACCGCTGTTCGGCTGGCACACCGACGGAAACGCCCGGACCACGGGCGCGTTCGTGCACACGCCGCCGTTCCCGCTGCTCGTCGCCGAACTCCCGGAGTCCGCAGCCGAATCACTCGCGGACACACTGGTCGCGGCCGGGCATCCCGTGAAGTCGCTGAATGCCCGCGACCGGGACGCCGAGGTGTTCACGGACGCGTGGACGGCACGGACCGGATCGCTCGTCCGCGAAGTGGAACGGCAGCGCCTGTACCGCCTGGGGACGCTCACCCCGCCCGACCCGGCACCCGTCGGCCGGGCCCGGTTCGCCGCCGCCCGCGACACCGACACCCTGGTCGCGTTCCTCCACGCCTTCCGCGACGAGACCGAGCAGATCGCCGAGGACGTCCCCGGCATCGTCGCCTTCAAGCTGTCCCGCGGCGAGTACGTGGTGTGGGAGGCCGACGGCGGGATCGTCTCGATGGCGGCCGTCTCGGCCACCGTCGCCGGGGCGGCCCGCATCGCCCAGGTCTACACGCCCCCGCACCTGCGCCGCCGCGGCTACGCGGCCGCCGTCACCGCCGCCCGGGCCGCCGCCACCCTCAAGGACGGCGCCGACACGGTCCTGCTGTTCACCGACCTCGCCAACCCCACGAGCAACTCGGTCTACCAGAGCATCGGCTTCGTTCCTGTGGAGGACCGGGTCATCGTCGGGTTCCCCACCCACGAAGACGAGGAGATCCCCACGTGATCCCCGACGGGCCCGGCACCGAAGACCTCCGGGTGGCCGTGTACGACGCGTTCGCCCGCACCGGCCGGGCACCCGCGGCCGCCGACCTCGCCGACCGGCTCGGCATCCCCGAAGGAGACGTCCGTGCCGGACTGCACATGCTGCACCGGCAACGCCACCTCGTCCTCGGCCCGGACGACGCCATCCTCATGGCCCACCCCTTCGCGTCCATCCCGCTCGGCTTCTCCGTCATGGGCGCGCACACCCTGTGGTGGGGCGGCTGCGCCTGGGACGCCTTCGCGGTCCCGCACCTCGTCCCCGGCGAGCCCGAGGTCCTCGTCGCCACCCGCTGCCCCGGCTGCGGCGCCCCGCTGGCGTGGGTCGTGGACGGCACCGCCCCTCCCCCGGGACCGCACGTCGCGCACTTCCTGGTGCCCACCGCGCACATGTGGGACGACGTCGTCCACACCTGCGGCAACCAGCGGCTGTTCTGCCGCCCCTCCTGCGTCGCCGCCTGGCTCAAGGCCACCGGACAGCCGCGCGGCTACGTCATGGACCTGCCGACGCTGTGGCGCCTCGCCCGCGGCTGGTACGCCGGCCGCCTCGACCACGGCTACGTCCGCCGCGAACCCGCGGAAGCCGCCGCGTACTTCCGCGACGCCGGCCTCGAAGGTCCCTTCTGGGGGCTTTGATCCGCTCCGGACAGGAAAAATCTTGTCGATATACTTGCGGCCGTCGGGGTGGACTCTCCGGGTCCCCTCGACATGGGCCGCGGTCACCCGCCGCGGCATGCCGGGAAGCCTGGTCGGCACGCGGTGACGCATACGCGCCGCCGTTTTGTCCGGTCCCCACGGCGGTATACGCCTGCGGACCCCGGCGACCAGGAGGACTCCTTCGTGCGCTCCGCAATACGGCGTACTTTTCTGCGGCGGCCGTCGACGCTCGCCGAGCGCAACTTCGTCGCCGACGCGCTGCGCCAGGAAACGGTCGGCGGGGCCCTGCTGCTCATCGCCGCCGTCGCCGCACTGATCTGGGCGAACTCCGGGTGGAGCGACGCCTACGAGAGCTTCCGCGACTACCGCGTCGGCCCCGAGGCCCTCCACCTCGACCTCTCGCTCGCGACCTGGGCCGCCGACGGCCTCCTCGCGGTGTTCTTCTTCGTGGCCGGCATCGAACTCAAGCGCGAACTCGTCGTCGGCGAACTCCGCACCCCCTCGGCCGCCGCGCTGCCGGTCGTCGCCGCGGTCTGCGGCATGGCGGTGCCCGCGGTCTTCTACGTCGCCGTCAACGCCTCGGGCGGCGACCTGCACGGCTGGGCCATCCCCACCGCGACGGACATCGCGTTCGCCCTCGCGGTCCTCGCCGTCATCGGCACGAACCTGCCGTCCGCGCTGCGCGCCTTCCTGCTCACCCTCGCCGTCGTCGACGACCTGCTCGCCATCATGGTGATCGCGATCTTCTACACGTCGTCGGTGGACTTCGCCGCGCTCGGACTCGCCGTCGCCGGACTCGTGGTCTTCTTCGTGCTCCAGCGCTTCCGGATCCGCGGCTGGTGGTTCTACGTGCCGCTCGCCGTCGTCATCTGGGCACTGGTGCACGAGAGCGGCGTCCACGCCACCGTCGCGGGCGTCGCCATGGGCCTGCTGATGCGCGTCACCCCCGACCCGGACGAGAAGCGGTCGCCCGCCGAGCACCTCGAACACGTCATCCGGCCGTTCTCCGCGGGGATCGCCGTGCCGCTCTTCGCCCTGCTGTCCGCGGGCGTCGCGGTGTCCGGCGGCGCACTCGGCAACGTGTTCACCGACAAGGTCCCGCTCGGCATCGTCGTCGGACTCGTCTTCGGCAAAGCCGTCGGCGTGTTCGGCGGCACCTGGACGGCCGCCCGGTTCACCCGCGCCGAACTCAACAAGGACCTCGCCTGGGCCGACGTGCTCGGCCTCGCCATGCTCGCCGGCGTCGGCTTCACCGTCTCCCTCCTCATCAGCGAACTCGCGTTCGCCGACGACCCCGGCATGACCGAGGAAGCCAAAGCCGCCGTCCTCGTCGGCTCGCTCCTCGCCGCCACCGCCGCGGCGATCGCGCTGCGGCTGCGCGACCGGAAGTACCGCGACCTCGTCGCCGACGAAGAGCGCGACGAGGACGGCGACGGCATCCCGGACTGCTACCAGCAGGACGAACGGCCCGGCAAGGAGCCGGACGGGCAGGCCGAGGGGCAGCAGGAGAGGCAGCAGGACGGGCCGGACGACGAATTTCCCGTCCGCCACACCCGTACGCCGCGCCCCGGTGGATAGCCGGAGCGCGGGCAGGGCATGATCGGGGCTACACACCGGCAGCACCTGCCCCGGCAAGCCCCGAGCGGCCGGACCGCCGCCGGAAACCAGGACAAGGAGAGTGAGCATGGCAGGCACCGAGAGGCCTCGCCCGCAGGATGTGCCCGTCGAAAACCAGCGCTCCCTCGGCGAGCTGTTCTCGGACGCCACGCGCGACATGTCCACTCTGGTGCGCAGCGAAATCGAGCTGGCCAAGAGCGAGGTCAAGGTCAGCGCGATCCAGGTCGCGAAGGGCAGCGGCGCGTTCATCGCGGCCGGCGCCCTCGCGTTCTTCGCGTTCCCGTTCCTGAGCGTCGCGATCGCGTACGGCATCCACGCGCTGGGCCTCGGCCTCGGCTGGTCGTTCCTCATCGTCGGCGGCGCCTACCTGCTCCTCGCCGGGGCGCTGGCCTTCTTCGGCGTCTCGTCGTTCAAGAAGGTCCGGCCGCCGGAGCGCACGATCCGCACCACGCAGGAGACCGTGGCGACGCTGAAGACCGTCGGCTAGCCGCCGCCAGGGGTTTTCCGCGCCCGGGTCCGCCGCCGCGTTCCGGCGGCGGACCCGGGCGCGGGTGCGCGGTGTGCCGGGTGTGACGTGTCGGGCAGCCCCGGCTCCGCCGGTCCGCGGCGGATATGTGCGAGTCTGCTGGTGTGACGGTTCCCGAGAGTTCAGCGGTCAACATCGACGGCCCGTGGACCCACCGGGACATCTCCGCGAACGGTGCGCGCTTCCATGTGGCCGAACTCGGCGAGGGCCCGGTCGTCCTGCTCCTGCACGGCTTCCCGGAGTTCTGGTGGGCGTGGCGGCACCAGATGGAGGCGCTCGCCCGGGCCGGGTTCCGCGCGGTGGCGATGGACCTGCGCGGCTACGGCGGCAGCGACCACCCGCCGCGCGGCTACGACCCGATCACCCTCGCGCTGGACGTGACCGGCGTCATCCGCTCGCTCGGCGAACCCGACGCCACCGTCGTCGGACACGACCTCGGCGCGTTCGTCGGCTGGACCGCCGCAGTGCTGCGGCCCAAGCTGGTGCGGCGTCTGGTCGCGGTGTCGATGCCGCATCCGCGGCGGCTGCGCGGCGCGCTGCTGTCCGACCGCAAGCAGATCGCCGCCGCGTCGCACATCTTCGCGTTCCAGCGCCCGTGGATCCCCGAGCGGCAGCTCGTGCGGGACGACGCGGCGATGGTCGAAGGGCTCCTCAAGCGCTGGGCGGCGCCCGGCTGGCCGGACCGCGACACGGCGGACCGCTACCGGCGCGCCATGCTGATCCCGGGCACCGCGCACTGCGCGGCCGAGCACTACCGGTGGCTGGTGCGGTCGTTGCCGCGGCCCGACGGCCTGCAGTACGCGGCGCGCATGAAGACTCCGGTGGAAGTGCCGACGCTGCACCTGCACGGCTCGCTCGACGGCGCGATCCTGCCGCGTACGGCGGCAGGTTCCGGACGGTATGTCGAAGCCCCGTACCGCTGGCGGCTGCTGGACGGCGTGGGGCATTTCCCGCACGAGGAAGCGCCGGAGACGTTCACCCACGAACTGCTGGGCTGGCTCAAGGATCCCGAACCCGAGCGTTGAGCAATGTGATCAACCATGGGGAAAATCCTGGCAGTTCTCGACAAACCCGGACGACGGTGGGGCGTGAAATCCTGACCGCATGGCATGGCGCGGTTATCCGCTGAAGACCCGGGGTAGGCGCCCCGGCATGAGCGAGGCGTACCGGTGGACATCCCCTGACCGCGCGGGGCACTTCGCGGGGCTTGTCGCGATACTGCGCCGGCGCGTGCGCTGGCTCACGCTGCGGATACGCGCTCCGCACTAGAGACGGCCGAGACGGCACCGGGTGGTGCGCGCCGCGCGGTGCGCACGGCGCACACCGCCTCGCGGTGCGCGCCGCCTCACAGGGCGCACCCCTGGGTGTCCACCGCCTTGGTGTTCTTGATGCCCGCTTCGATGTCCTCGCGGACTTCGTCGGCGGTGAGCGCGTACCCGGTCGACTCGTCGTCGAGGGACTTGGCGAAGATCACGCCGTACACCTTGCCGTCCGGCGCGATCAGCGGGCCGCCCGAGTTGCCTTGGCGGACCTTGGCGTACAGCGAGTACACGTCGCGGCTGACCGTGCCGCGCTTGTAGATGTCGGGGCCGCCGGCCTTGATCTGCGCGCGCACGCGGGCGGCTTCGACGTGGAACGAGCCGTTCTCCGGGAAGCCGATGACCAACGCGTCGGAGCCGGGCTGCACCTTGTACTCGAACTGCAGGGACGGGACCGTCCGGGGCAGTCCGGGAACGGACAGCACGGCGATGTCGCGGCGCCAGTCGTACAGCACGACGTCGGCCTCGTACTGCTTGCCTTCGCCGCCGATCTGCACGGTCGGCTTGCGTACGCCGCCGACCACGTGGGCGTTGGTCATGACGCGGCCCGGCGCGTACACGAAGCCCGAGCCTTCGATGACCTTGCCGCAACTCTTCGCGGTGCCCACGATCTTGACGATGCTGTCGCGGCTGCTCTGCACCGCGGGCGAGGCGAGGAGCTTCTCGTCCGGCGGCGGCACCTGCGGGATGTCCTCGTGCACGAACGGGCTGAAGACCTGCGGGAATCCGTTGCTGTCCAGCAGGTTGCTGAACGACGAGAACCACGTGTCGGCGCCCTGCGGCAGCACCTTCTGCACACCGCCGAGGACTTGCGACCCGCGCACCTCGCGGGAGACCGTCGGCATCGACGACCCGGCGATGGACGACCCGATGAGCCACACCACGACCAGCAGCGCGGACACGCTCACCACGGCACCGCCCGCGGCGTCCACCACGCGGGCGGGCTGCCACGTCAGTTGCCGGCGCAGCCGGCCGCCGACGGACGTCGCCATGGCCTGGGTGAGCGTCGCCATGACCAGCACCACGCAGATCGCCGCGATCGACGGTCCCAGCCCCGGATCGAAGTGCTCCAGGATGTACGGCACGAACCACATGCCGAGCACACCGCCGCCGAGGAACCCGACGAACGACAGCACGCCGACGATGAAACCCTGCCGGTAACCCGAGACCGCGAACGCGACGGCGGCGACGATGAGGATCAGGTCCAGGACGTTCACCGTGTCACGCTCTCACGGCGGCGGTTCTGTTGTCCGCAGCGGCGGCGGCGCGGTCGAAGTCGTCGACCGGGCGTGACGCTTCCGCGACACGGCGGGCTGCCGGCCGGGCCGTCACGAGTCCGCCGGGTCGGCCGCGGTCTCCTCGTAGGGGTCGTAGCCGCGGCGCGCCAGACGCCACTCGGCTTCGGACAGCTCGACCTCGTTCGCGTGGTCCCACGGGCGTTCCCAGCCCGCGAGGCTCAGCGTGCGGTCGAGCAGGCCCGCGGTGAACCCCCACACGACCATGCCGTCGACGAGGAACGCCGGGCCGAGGTGCCCGCTCGGGTGCTTGAGCCGGGCCCGGTTCCGCGGGTCGGCGAGGTCGCCGATCGGCACCCGGACCACGCGCGCGACCTCGGCCGGGTCCACCGGCGCGACCGGGCACGCCTCGCGCCACCAGGCCAGCACGGGGGTCACCACGAAGTTGCTCACGGGGATGTAGAGCGGCGGCAGGGTGCCGAACACCCGGACGCACGACGGGTCGAGGCCGGTCTCCTCGTTCGCCTCGCGCAGCGCGGCGGCCACCGGGCCGGTGTCGCCGGGGTCGATGGCGCCGCCCGGGAAGGCCGGCTGCCCGGCGTGCGAGCGGAGCGTCTTGGCGCGCTGGAGCAGCAGCACGTCGGGCCCGTCTCCGCTTTCCGGGGGGCCCTCGCCGAAGAGCACGAGCACGGCGGACTGGCGGCCTCCCTCGGCGGGCGGCAGGAAGCGGCTGAGCTGCTCGGGGCGCACGGTGCGGGCCGCCTCGGCGACCGGGCGCAGCCACCCGGGCAGGTCCTCGGCGGGGATGAAGGCCGGTTCGGCGGGCCCTGCGGGTGTGGTGCGGTCGTCCCGGTCGGGGCCGTCCGGGCCGTGGGTGTGTGCGCTGCGGTGGCTGGTTTCCGTCATGCGGTCCCCTCCCTTGGTGCCGCCCCGTCGTCGGGTGCGGCCCCGGTCGCGAGCACCGGCTTCGCCGGTGGCTTGAGGCGTTGGCCGGGTTGTCCGGCCAGTTCGTACTTGAGGAGCTTGCGTGCCTTCTCCGGGTCGGTCTCGCCTTCGCCGTACGACGGACACAGCGCCGCGATCCCGCACGCCCCGCAGGCGGGTTTGCGGGCGTGGCAGACCCGGCGGCCGTGGAAGATGACCCGGTGCGAGAGCAGCGTCCAGTCCTTCTTCGGGAACAGCGCGCCGACCTCGTGCTCGACCTTGACCGGGTCCTCCTCCGCGGTCCAGCCGAAACGCCGGGAAAGCCGCCCGAAGTGGGTGTCCACGCTGATTCCGGGGACGCCGTAGGCCTCGCCGAGGACGACGTTCGCGGTCTTGCGGCCCACACCCGGCAGCGTCACGAGATCGGCCTGCTTGCGCGGGACCTGCCCCCCGAACTTGTCGCACAGCGCTTGGGCGAGGCCGGTGATCGACCGCGCTTTCGCCCGGAAGAACCCGGTCGGGCGGATGATCTCCTCCAGCTCGGCGGCCTGGGCCTGGGCGAGCGCCTCGGCGTCCGGATACCGCGCGAACAACGCGGGGGTCACGTTGTTGACGCTGCGGTCCGTGGTCTGCGCGGACAGCACGACGGCGACCAGCAGCTGGAAGGCGTTCTCGTAGTCCAGCTCGCAGTGCGCTCCGGGATACAGCTCGCCCAGCTCCCGGTTGATCCGGCGGGCACGGCGAACCTTGGCGACCTGCGACTCGGGCTTTTTGCTAGGCACTCGGCCAGAGTACGCAGGCGGGTGCTACATATGTGGGGCACACGGATGGGCCGCTCGGCGTGCCGACGGCCGATCCGGGGTAATCCCCGCGCAACGTGTACGCGACCCAGCGCATACACCTGATCACCGGGGGGATATGTCCCGACACGAACGGATGCCACCGGATCGTGACTCAGGACACCCGCGTGACCAAACCCGATCCGCGTGCGTCAGACTGTGACCGATCGCACTGTTTGACCGCCAGGCTCCGATCGGGTGATCCGGACCGGCAAGGAGGGACCCCTCGTGGACGACGTTCTGCAGCGGGCGCCGTTGTTTGCGGCGCTCGAAGACGAGGACGCCGCCGAGCTGCGTGCCTCCATGACCGAGGTCTCGCTGGAACGCGGTGACTCCCTCTTCCACGAGGGCGACCCGGGCGACCGGCTGTACGTGGTCATCGAAGGCAAGATCAAGCTGCACCGCAGTTCGAACGACGGCCGCGAGAACATGCTCGCGGTGCTCGGCCCCAGTGAGATGTTCGGCGAGCTGTCGCTGTTCGACCCGGGCCCGCGGACCGCGACCGCGACCGCGCTCACCGACGTGCGCCTGCTGGGCCTGGGCCACCAGGACCTGCAGCCGTGGCTCAACGGCCGCCCGAAGGTCGCGCTGTCGCTGCTGCGCGCGATAGCCCGCCGTCTGCGCCGGACCAACGAGAGCCTGGGCGACCTGGTGTTCTCCGACGTCCCCGGCCGCGTGGCCAAGGCTCTGCTGGACCTGTCGCGTCGCTTCGGCGTCCCGGCCGAGGAAGGCATCCACGTCGCGCACGACCTGACGCAGGAAGAGCTGGCGCAGCTCGTCGGCGCGTCGCGTGAGACGGTCAACAAGGCCCTCGCCGACTTCGCGAGCCGCGGCTGGCTGCGCTTGGAGGCGCGTGCCGTGGTGCTGCTGGATGTGGAGCGGCTGTCGCGCCGGTCGCGCTGAGAGTCGCCCCGACGGCTTGAAGGCCGGGTCCGCTGCCGCGGGCCCGGCCGTTTGCCGTCAGCCGACGGTGCCGCGTTCCTTCAGGTAGTCGAGTTGGGCGCGGACCGACATTTCGGCGGCCCACCAGACGTTCTTGTCGACGTCTGCGTACACGCGTTCGACGACCTCGCGGGCCGTCCGGTCGCCGGCCGCGACGGCGGCCTCGACCTGGGCGAGGCGTTGTGCGCGGTGCTCCAGGTAGAACTCGATCACGCCGCGCGCGTCGTCGAGGACCGGGCCGTGCGCGGGCAGCACGCGGTCGACGCCGCCCGCCTCGACGAGGGCGCGCAGCCGGGCCAGCGAGTCGAGGTACTCGCCGAGCTTGCCGTCCGGGTGGGCGACGACGGTGGTGCCGCGGCCGAGGACGGTGTCGCCGGTGAGCACGACGCCGTCGGCGGGCAGCACGAACGAGAGCGAGTCCCACGAGTGGCCCGGGGTGGCCAGGACGCGGAGTTCGAGGCCGCCCGCCGTGACGACGTCGCCCCCCACGAGGCCTTCGCTGCCCAGGCGGTGCGCGGGGTCGAGCGCACGGACACCGCAGCCGGCCAGCTCGGCGAGCCGCACCGCGCCTTCGGAGTGGTCGGGGTGGCCGTGGGTGAGGAGGATCTCCGCGATGCGGACGCCGCGCTCGTCGGCGGCGGCCAGCACGGCGGCGAGGTGGCCCTCGTGGAGGGGGCCGGGGTCGACGACGACGGCACGGTCGGCGGCCGGCTCGGCGAGCAGCCAGGTGTTGGTGCCGTCGAGGGTCATCGGGCTGGGGTTGGGGGCCAGGACACAGGTCGCGCGGGCGGTGGCGGGACCGGCCACGACCGGGCGCGGATCGCCGGGGATGCGGAAGGAGTCCATGGAGCAAGTGTGTTCTGTCGTTGTGAACGGTTATCCACAGGGTGGGGATTTGGCGGATGACAGGGCGGGGGCCCGTGGGCGAGGGTGGGGGCGTCGAGCGGGTCCGCGGGGTCGGCTTGATGGCGGAGGGGGCGGGGGAGGGGCTGCCGACGCGAACTCCAACCGACCGTGGTGGGAGGAGGGAGGGCCCGTAAGGGCGGAACTCAGGCGGTCCCGAACGGGTCCGGAATCCCCGGCCACTCAATAACCAACCGCTCCCCCTCAAACCGAGGCCGCGCCATGATCGGCGCCAACGTCCGCCCCTCCGCGGCCGCGCACGCCTCCGCCGTCCCGGCGAACCCGGCCAGGTTCCGCAGCGTCTCGATCGTCGGCGGCAGCATCCCCAGCTCCCCCGCCTTGAGCCCGGCCAGCGCCTTCTCCGGCCGCGCCCACGTCACCCGGTCCGCCTCGCCGGACACGTCCCGCGTCCGCTGGCCCTCGGGCAGCGCCGCCACGAAGAACCACGTGTCGTACCGGCGGTCCTCGAACTCCGGCGTGATCCACCGCGACCACGCGCCGAGCAGGTCGGACCGAAGCACCAGGCCCCGCCGCTCGAGGAAATCGGTGAAGCCGAGCGACCGGTCGACCAGCGCGGCCCGATCGGCCTCCCAGTCGTCCCCCGTCGTATCCGCGACCACCGAGTCCGGCCCGGGCCCGGCCAGCAGCACGCCGGACTCCTCGAACGTCTCCCGCACCGCCGCGGCGACGATCGCCCGCGCCTCGGCCGCCGACGTCCCGAACCGGTCCGCCCATTCCTCCGGGCTCGGCCCCGCCCACGCCACCGCGTGGTCGGCATCCCGCGGATCGACTCCGCCGCCCGGGAACGCGTACATCCCCGCGGCGAACTTCATGCCCGCGTGCCGGCGCAGCAGGTAGGCCTCCGGCCCGCCCGGCCGCTCCCGCAGCAGGACGACGGTCGCCGCGCGGCGCGGTTCGGCGGGGACGAGGTCGCCGTCGAGGATCGCGCGGGCGCGGTCGGTCCAGGACGCGGGCATGCCGGGCAGTGTCATGCGGCGGATGCTACGCGGCACCGCATCGATCCGACAGACCGTCAGGTTGCCTGCTGATCCGACCATCCGCAGATGGCCGGATCAGCGGCCGGTCCCGCGTCAGACCACCTCGACGAGCAACTCCACCTCGACCGGCGCATCCAGCGGCAGCACCGCGACGCCGACCGCGCTGCGGGCGTGCCTGCCCGCGTCGCCGAAGACCGCGCCGAGCAGCTCGCTCGCCCCGTTGATCACCGCGGGCTGGCCGGTGAAGCCCGGGTCGCTGGCGACGAAGCCGACGACCTTGACCACGCGGCGGACGAGGGCGAGGTCGCCGATCTCCGCCTTGACCGCGGCGAGCGCGTTGAGGGCGCAGCGTTCCGCGAACTTCTTGGCGTCCTCCGGGGTGACCTCCGCGCCGACCTTGCCGGTTTGGGGGAGCTTGCCCTCGACCATCGGCAGCTGGCCCGAGGTGTGCACGTAGTTGCCGGTGCGCAGGGCCGGCACGTAGGCGGCGACCGGCGCGGCGACGCCCGGCAGGGTCAGCCCGAGTTGCGCGAGCCGGTCCTCGGGGTGCACGAACGCGTCGGTCACGCCCCCTTCACCTGCTTCTCCCGCTTGAAGTAGGCGACCAGGTTCTCCGGGTTCGGGCCCGGCACAACCTGCACCAGCTCCCAGCCGTCCTCACCGAACGTGTCGAGGATCTGCTTGGTGTTGTGGATCAGCAGCGGCGCGGTGAAGTATTCCCATTTCTTCATGGGCGGGACTCTAACGCGGGTCGGGGGCGGCGACCGCGCGCCACGGGACGGGGCTCGACAGGACCATCGTGCTGGACGGCGTGCCGTGCTCGGCGAGGCGGTCGATGAGCGCCTGGAAGTCGTGCATGCTCGCGGTCGCGACCATGAGTTCGCAGCAGGCGTCGCCGGTGACCCGGTGCAGTTGCAGCAGTTCGGGCCAGTCGCGGACCTCGTCGGCGTCGCGGCGCAGCAGGCAGCGCGGGCCGTAGCAGTTCATCCGGACCAGGGCGATGACGGCGCGGCCGGCGGCGGCCGGGTCGACGTGCGCGTGGTAGCCGGTGATGACGCCCGCGCGTTCCAGGCGGCGGACCCGGTCGGCGACGGTCGGCGCGCTCAGGTTCACCCGTCTGGCGAGTTCGTTGTACGACAGCCGTGCGTCGTTCTGGAGTTCGGCGAGGAGCCGCCGGTCGGCGGCATCCAGGGCCACGTCGTGGGGCATTGGGCGGCGTCCTTTCGGATCGGGTTTCCGTTCGTGAACGATCTGCGGGTTTCTCCTTCGGATCGTAAGACGATCGGACGGCGGTGCCGCTCGGCGTCCATTCCGCGCGGCGGCATCGCACGCTTGCATATGGGGCACAGGGAACCGGCGGGGGCGTGAGGGAGGTGTGGACGGTGATGGCACGCGCAGCAACCGCCGCGGGTACGGAGCCGGCCGGAGTGTGCCCGATGGGCGGCTCCGGCGCCGAGAGCGCGCCCCAGGCACCGCGCAGCTCGTACGCGGGCGCGCCGCCGTACGCCGACTACGTGGGCCTCGACCGTCTGCTGAGCCTCCAGACGCCGCGCACCGACGAGCCGACCGAGGTGTCGTTCCTCGTCGCGTCGCAGGTCATGGAGCTGCTGTTCGCGCTGCTCAAGCACGAGTGGTCGACGGCGCGCGGGCTGCTGGAGGCGGACGAGGTCGCCGAGGCCACCCGGGTGCTGCGGCGCAGCGTGCGGCAAGCGGACGTGCTGGTGGCGTCGTGGGACCTGCTGGCGACGCTGACGCCCGCCGAGTTCGCCGCGTTCCGCGAGGCGCTGGGCGAGGCGTCCGGGTTCCAGTCGCACCTGTACCGCGAGCTGGAGTTCCTGCTGGGGCTGAAGCGTCCGGCGGCGCTGCTTCCGTACGAGGGCGTGCCCGACGTGCACGCCGAGCTGGACGCGGTGCTGCACGCGCCGAGCCTGTACGACGCGGCGCTCGACGTGCTGCGCCGCCGCGGTCTGCCGCTGCCGCCCGCCGATCCGGCCGCCCGGCTGCGCCCGCACGAGTCCGACCCGGACGCCGAGCGTGCGTGGGCGGAGGTCTACGCGACCGGCACCGCGTACCCGGACCTGCGCGACCTCGGCGAGGCGCTGACCGACATATCGGAGCGCTGGACCCGCTGGCGCGAGCGGCACTTGGCCGCGACGCTGCGCGCGCTCGGCAACCGGCCGGGCACCGGCGGCTCGTCGGGGGCCGAGTGGCTGGAGCGCACCGTGCGGCTGCGGGTCTTCCCCGACCTCTGGACCATGCGCACCTCCGTCGTCTAGGAACTGGACCGTGCTGCCTCACACCTCCCGCGAAGAAGCCCGCGGCCAAGCTCGCGAACACGCCGGCAACGACGCCCGCGAGACCTCGGGGACGTCCCGCGCCTATGCGGCGTCCCTCGACGCGCGCGACCCGCTGGCCGGGTTCCGCGACCGTTTCCGGCTGCCGCCCGGCGTCGTCTACCTGGACGGCAACTCGCTCGGCGCGCTGCCCGACGACGTGCCCGCCGTGGTCGACGACGTCGTGCACCGCCAGTGGGGCACCGACCTGATCCGGTCGTGGAACACCCACGACTGGTGGAACGCGCCCACCCGGGTCGGCGACGCGATCGCGCCGCTGATCGGCGCGGCGCCCGGGCAGGTCGTGTGCGGCGACTCGACGTCGGTGCACCTGTTCAACGCGCTGGTGGCGGCGCTCCGGGCGCGGTCGGGCCGCAGCGTGCTGCTCGCCGACCCGGACACCTTCCCGACGGACGCCTACCTCGCCGATTCGGCGGCCCGGCTGTGCGGCGCCGAGGTGCGGCGGGTCCCGGCCGCGGAGGCGGCGGAGGTGCTGCGGGCGGAGGGCACCGGGGTGGCGGTCGCCGCGTACAACCACGTGGACTACCGCACGGGCGAGCTGCGCGACGTCGCCGGAATCACCGCGGCCGCCCACGACACCGGGGCGCTGGTGCTGTGGGACGTGTGCCACACGGTCGGCGCCGTCCCGGTGGACGCGGACGCGCTCGACCTGGACTTCGTGGTCGGCTGCACCTACAAGTACCTGTCCGGCGGGCCGGGCTCTCCCGCGTTCCTGTACGTCGCCCGGCGGCTCCAGGCCGGTTTCGACCCGGCGCTCACCGGCTGGCACGGGCACGCCGACCCGTTCGCGATGGAGCCCGCCTACCGGCCCGCCGACGGCATCGCGCGGGCCCGGATCGGGACGCCGCCGCTGCTGGGCATGCTGGCGCTGGAGGCCGCGCTGGGCGTGTTCGGCGAGGCGGGCATCACCGCGGTGCGCGCCAAGAGCCTGGCCCTGACCGACCTCTTCATCACCTGCGCCGACGAGCTGGGGCTGGCGGTCGCCACGCCGCGGCCGCACGCCCGGCGCGGCAGCCAGGTCGCGGTGCGGCACCCCGAGGCGCACGCGGTCATGGCCGCGCTCGTGGACCGCGGCGTGATCGGGGACGTGCGGCCGCCGGACATCCTGCGGTTCGGGTTCAACGCGCTGTACGTGTCGTTCGCCGACGTCGTGGCCGCCGCCGAGGCGCTCGGCGACGTGCTGGCGTCCGGCGCGCACCGCGATCCGAAGTACACGGTGCGCAACACCGTCACCTGAGCGGGGCCGAACCGGGCCGGGGCGGGCGCGGCCCGGCCCGGCCGCGTGAAACCCGTCACCCGCGCGGACCACCGGCGGTTGGCGTGCCGCGGGGTGGTTAGTCTCGACAGTGTGAGCCAGGTGACCCAGCACGACAGCCGCCGCGCGGGCGGCCCCGACTCCGACTGGGAGGGCGTCCGCCTCCACGTCGTCAGCGGCAAGGGCGGGACCGGCAAGACCAGCGTCGCGGCGGCGCTCGCCCTGGCGCTCGCCCACGACGGGCACCGCACGCTGCTGGTCGAGGTCGAGGGGCGGCAAGGCATCGCCCAGTTGTTCGAGACCGCGGAACTCCCCTACGAGGAGCGCAAGATCGCGGTGGCGCCGGGCGGCGGCGAGGTGTTCGCGCTCGCCATCGACCCCGAGGAAGCGCTCCTCGACTACCTCGACATGTTCTACCACCTGGGCCGCACCGGTAAGGGCCTGAAGAAGCTCGGCGCGATCGACTTCGCCACCACCATCGCGCCCGGCCTGCGGGACGTCCTGCTGACCGGCAAGGCGTGTGAAGCGGTGCGCCGCCGGGTCAAGGGCGACAACTCGTGGGTCTACGACGCGGTGGTCATGGACGCGCCGCCGACCGGCCGCATCTCGCGCTTCCTCAACGTCAACACCGAGGTCGCCGGGCTCGCCCGGTTCGGTCCCATCCACGCGCAGGCCGAAGCCGTCATGCGGGTGCTGCGCTCCCCCGAGACGGCGGTCCACCTGGTCACCCTCCTGGAGGAGATGCCCGTCCAGGAGACCGTCGACGGCGTCGCCGAACTCCGCGCCACCGGGCTGCCCGTCGGCGGCGTGGTGGTCAACATGGCGCGGCCGCCGCTCCAGGTCGACGACGAGACCGACACCGGCCGGCGGCTCACCCCCGACCTGCTCGACGCCGGGCTGCGGGCGGCCGGCGTACGCCCCACCAAGACGCTCGTCGCGGCACTCCTCGCGGAAGCCGACGAGCACGCGGGCCGCATCGTCCTGGAGACCGAGGAACGCCAGACGGTGCGCGCCCTGGGCCTGCCCATGTACGAGCTGCCGCTGCTCGCCGACGGCGTCGACCTGGGCGGGCTCTACCGGCTCGCCGAGGCACTGCGCGAACAGGGGGTCGCATGACCGGCACGGTGAAGTCCCGTCGGACCGGGTTCTCCGCCCGGCAGCTGGAACTCGACCCGCTCATCGACGACCCGGCGACCCGCATCGTCGTGTGCTGCGGCTCCGGCGGCGTCGGCAAGACCACGACCGCCGCCGCGCTCGGCCTGCGCGCCGCCGAACGCGGCCGCGACGTCGTCGTGCTGACCATCGACCCGGCGCGCCGGCTCGCGCAGTCGATGGGGCTGACCGAACTCGACAACACGCCGCGCCGGGTGGGCGGCGTCGACGAGACCAAGGGCGGCAGCCTGCACGCCATGATGCTCGACATGAAGCGCACGTTCGACGAGATCGTCGAACAGCACGCGGACCGCGAGCGCGCCCGGCAGATCCTGGAGAACCCCTTCTACCAGTCGCTGTCGTCCAGCTTCGCGGGCACGCAGGAATACATGGCCATGGAGAAGCTCGGCCAGCTGCACGGCGGCGGGGACTGGGACCTCATCGTCGTCGACACCCCGCCGTCCCGCTCCGCGCTCGACTTCCTCGACGCGCCGCAGCGCCTCGGCTCGTTCCTCGACGGGCGGCTGATCCGCATCCTGTCGGCGCCCGCGAAGGTCGGCGGACGCGGCGCGCTCAAGTTCCTGTCCGCGGGCATGGGGCTGATGACCGGGGCGCTCAACAAGGTCGTCGGGGCGCACCTG
Organism: Yinghuangia aomiensis; assembly: GCF_039542225.1. Lineage (NCBI taxonomy): Bacteria > Bacillati > Actinomycetota > Actinomycetes > Kitasatosporales > Streptomycetaceae > Yinghuangia > Yinghuangia aomiensis. The sequence continues at coordinate 143,454 of NZ_BAABHS010000019.1, forward strand.
CTGACCGACATCCAGACGTTCGTCGCCGCGCTCGACACCACCTTCGGCGGGTTCCGCAAGCGCGCGGACGCCACGTACAAACTGCTCCAGGCCCCCGGCACGGCGTTCCTGGTGGTCGCCGCCCCGGAGAAGGACGCGCTGCGCGAAGCCGCCTACTTCGTGGAACGCCTCGACGCCGAGTCGATGCCGCTCGCCGGCCTCGTGCTCAACCGCGTGCACGGCACCGGCGCCGGGCAGCTCTCCGCGGAGCGGAGCATGGCCGCCGCGGAAACGCTGTACGAGCGCGCGTACGACGAAGACACCTACGACGACGACGTGGAACCCGCCGACGACGCCCCGTCGGCCGACGACCTCCGGCTCGTCGCCGGACTCCTCACCCTGCATGCCGAACGGCTGCGCATGATCGGCCGCGAGGAACGCGTGCGCACGCGTTTCACGTCGATCCACCCGGACGTGCCGGTGGTCGAAGTGCCGGCGCTGCCGGGCGACGTGCACGACCTCGACGGGCTGCGCAGCATCGGCGGACACTTGGCGTGAACAGCCTGAACCGCATGAACAGACCGAACAGGCCGAACTGGCTGACCGGCCGGCCTGCCCGCCGTGGGCATACGCGTACCGCCCGCGGCACCGGGGGCACCGGCGGACGCGGTCGGCCGACGCTCCACCCCGGTCCCCGAGCCGGGGCCTGACTCCCAAGCTCGGCGGACCGGCGGATGGTGCGTGCGATGGTGCTCAGCCGGCGCGTCTGCCGCCACGGTGTGCGGCCGATGTTCCGATGTGACCCGCTATCCGGATATTCCGGGCGGCGGGATGTTGTCCCGGGGAACCGTCAGCCTGCCGCGCGCAGACCGATGCTCTCCGGATAATCCGCATGGATTTCCCGCTCGTATTCCTCGCGCGCGGTCTCCAGGAGCCTGCGCCACGAGGTGACGGTCGGCCGCCGGCGGAGCAGAGCCCGCCTTTCGCGTTCCGTCATCCCTCCCCAGACCCCGAACTCGACCCGATTGTCGAGGGCGTCGGCCAGGCATTCGGTACGCACCGGACATCCGGTGCATACGGCCTTTGCGCGATTCTGGGCCGCCCCCTGCACGAACAGCTCATCCGGATCGCTGGCGCGGCACGCGGCCAGTGCGTTCCAGTCGGTAACCCAGCTCATGCTGGTGCCGTCCTCTCCCGATTCGAGGCTCCCCCTACGGCGGCGACGGGAAATCCCGTTGCCAAACAGGACGCTACGAAAAGACGGGCCCGCGCAACAGCCCCTACTGGGCGGTCATCCATGACCCGGACGGACTATGCGCGAATATGAGCCCACCCATGCGGGTGAAAACCCTTGCGCGACCTGTGGATTTGCCTCGACACGGCACCCCGGTCCGGTTGCCGGGAACCTCCCGCGTTGGCCCGAATTCACTCGTACGAGTGAACGGGTTGGTGGGAGCTGTCCCCCGGCTGCTGTTACAGACTAGGTGAAGTACCTCCGCCGTGCGGCAAGTTTCGCCACGTAGTCTTTGCCGCATGGCCCCAACCCCCTCCGGCAAGTCCCGCCCTGGCACCTCAGGTCGCGGACCGCTACGCCCCCCGTCGTTCATAGGCTTCACCGGGCGCATCGCGGCGTTCGTCGGCGCGGCTGTTCTGGCGGGCGCGCTGCTCGCGGGCGTCGCCCTGCCGATCGTCGGTGGCCTCGGCCTGGCGGCGAAGGCCGGCGCGGAGAACTTCGACGACTTCCCGAACGAGCTGGAGGCTCCGTTCCTCGCCCAGCCGTCGTACATCTACGACAGCTCGGGGAACACCCTGGCCACGGTCTACGACCGCTACCGCATCATCGTGAACTACGACCAGATCGCCGACGTCATGAAGAAGGCGATAGTGGCGATCGAGGACTCGCGGTTCTACGAGCACGGTCCGATCGACCTCAAGGGCACGTTGCGCGCGCTGGTCAAGAACCAGTCCGGCGGCGAGACGCAGGGCGGGTCGAGCCTCACCCAGCAGTACGTGAAGAACATCTTCGTCGAGCTGGCCGGCGACGACCCCGCCAAGGTCGCGGACGCCACCAAGCAGGAGCTGTCCCGCAAGATCAAGGAACTCAAGTACGCGATCGGGATGGAGCAGCGTTTCAGCAAGAACGAGATCCTGACCCGCTACCTCAACATCATCCCGTTCGGCCAGCGCGCGTTCGGCATCGAGGCGGCGGCGTACCGCTACTACGGCAAGCACGCCAAGGACCTCACGCTGCCCGAGGCCGCGCTGCTCGCCGGCATCGTCAACGCGCCGACGAAGTACGACCCGATCCGCAACCCGCAGGCCGCCAAGGACCGCCGCAACACCGTGCTGCAGCGCATGGTCGAGGTCGGCTCGGCCACCCAGCAGGACGTGGACGCGGCCAAGGCGACCGAGCTGAACCTCAAGGTCCAGCCGCTCACCAACGGCTGCATCGCGGCCAACAACACGAACGGCTCGTCGTTCTTCTGCGACTACGTCAAGAACGTGGTGCGCAACGACCCGGCGTTCGGCAAGACCAAGGACGAGCGCGACGCGCTCTGGCGCGCGGGCGGTCTACGGATCAAGACCACGCTCGACCCGAAGATGCAGGAGGCGGCGTACAGCGCGGCCACCAAGGGCGTGCTGCAGAAGGAGAGCGTCGCCGACGCGGTCGTGATGGTCGAACCGGGCACCGGGCAGATCAAGGCGATGGCGCAGAGCCGGCCGTACGGGTTCGAGGACACCGCCAACGAGACGACGATCAACTACTCGGTGGGGTCGTCGATGGGCGGGTCGGCACTCGGCTTCCAGCCGGGGTCGACGTTCAAGCCGATCACCGCCGCGGCGGCGCTGGAGGCGGGGATCAAGCCCGACTTCAAGGACACGACGACGTCGTCGGTCGTGAAGTTGAGCGACCAGTCCTTCAAGACCTGCACGGGCAGCGTCAAGCCGGCCGAGTGGGACGGCAAGCAGGGCCTCAAGAACGAGTCGGAGTCGGAGTTCGGCACCTTCGACATGCAGTCGGCGATGAAGCTCTCGGTCAACACGTACTTCGTGAAGCTCGAACAGCAGGTCGGCATCTGCCCGGTCTCCACGATGGCGCAGAGCATGGGCGTCACCCGCGGCGACGGCAAGCCGCTGCAGGAGATCCCGTCGCTGACCCTGGGCTCGGAGACCGTCACCCCGCTGGCGATGGCGAACGCATACGCGACCTTCGCGGCGCGCGGCAAGTACTGCTCGCCGGTCGCCATCACCGAGGTCTCGCGGCTGGACGGCACCAAGATCACCCCGCCGAGCGCCAACTGCCACCAGCTGATCAAGCCCGAGAACGCGGACATAATCAACCAGCTGCTGGCGGGCGTCACGGAGAGCGGCACGGGCAAGCAGGCCGGCCTGAGCGACCGCGACAACGCCGGCAAGACCGGTACCACGGACGAGAAGACCAACGCCTGGTTCGTCGGCTACACCCCGCAGCTGTCCACCGCGGTGTGGGTCGGCAACCCGCTGAAGCCGACCACGATGGAGCCGGACGGCGGCATCATGATCGGCGGCAAGCGCGTCTACCAGGTCTTCGGCGGCAGCATCCCGGCGCCGATCTGGAAGAACGCCATGACCGGCGCGCTGGCCGGTGCCCAGAAGATCAGCTTCACCGCGCCGCCGGACGGGGCGATCCCGCCGCAGGTCGACCAGCACGCGGCGACGCCGGACCCGGGCAAGCCGGACCAGAACAAGCCCGGCGACAACAAGCCCGGCAAGCCCGGGAAGCCGGACAAGCCGACGGAGCCGACCACCCCGACGTTCCCGGGCTTCCCGCAACTGCCGGGCAACCCGCGGACGCAGGACACGACCACGGGCGGGTGACCCCCGACCGCCCGCGGCAAGGCCATAGCCGCGGGCGGTCGGTCGAGCGGAACGGCGAAAGCGCCGGTGGGAGGAATCCCACCGGCGCTTTCTCGTGCCCGGACGTGCGCGGCCCGGCCCCGGGTCCTTCGTGGGCCCGGGGCGGCGGGCGCCCGGCTGCCCGGCCGTGCCCGCGCGGCTCGCGCTCGGCTGCGGCGCTGTGCCAACGCGGCATGCGCTCAGCTGCCGAGCTGTCCCTTGATCTCCGCCGCGATGCGGCCGCCCTCCGCGCGGTCGCCGATCTTCGGCCGCACCGCCTTCATGACCTGCCCCATCGCCGACGGGCCCGACACGCCCAGCTCGGCGATCGCCGCGGCGACGATGCTCTTCAGTTCCGCGTCGTCGATCTGCTTGGGCAGGTACTCGGCGAGGATCTCGCCCTCCGCCCGCTCGCGCGCGGCCTGCTCGGGACGGTTGCCCTGGTCGAACGCCTCGGCGGCCTCACGGCGCTTCTTCGCCTCGCGGACGACGATCTTCAGCACCTCGCCGTCGGACAGCTCCCGGGCCTCCTTGCCCGCGACCTCCTCGTTCGTCACCGCGGTCAGCGTCAGCCGCAGCGTCGAGGAACGCAGCTCGTCCCGCGCGCGGATGGACTCGGTGAGGTCGTTCTGGAGGCGGCTCTTGAAGGTACTCATGCCCCCAGTGTCGCAGCCGCCCCGCAGGGCATCTCACGGGTTTTGGGCACAACCGTTTTTCGGGACCGTCGGTGGGGACGAGCTGCGGTGGAAGGGACGAGCGCCGCGGCCGCACTCGTACACAACCGGAACACCCGGCGGCTCCCTCCCGCGGCCCGGCTCTGGAACCATGGGAAGAATGCGAACGAAGTTTGCGCTGCCGCTGGGGATCGCCGCCACCGGGGCCGCCTGCCTGACCTACGCCTCCGCCTACGAAGCCCGGTCGTTCCGGCTGCGGCGCGTCGAGGTGCCCGTCCTCCCGAAAGGCATGCGCCCGCTGCGGGTGCTCCACGTGTCCGACATCCACATGGTGTCGGGCCAGCGCAAGAAGCAGGACTGGCTGCGCCGACTCGCCGCGCTGCGCCCGGACTTCGTGCTGAACACCGGCGACAACCTCTCCGACCCGGAAGCCGTCCCGGAGACCCTCGACGCCCTGGCGCCGCTGATGGAGCTGCCCGGCGCCTATGTCTTCGGCTCGAACGACTACTTCGGCCCCCGCCGCAAGGACCCCACCGGCTACCTCCGCCGCGACGACGGCACCCGCACCCACGGCCCCGAGAACCCGTGGACGGAACTCCGCGACGGCTTCGACCAGGCCGGCTGGGAGAACCTCAACAACGCCCGCGGCCGCCTCAAGCTCGACGGCTGCGACATCGAACTCGTCGGCCTCGACGACCCGCACATCGACCGCGACCGCTACGAACTCGTGGCCGGCGGCCCCGACCGCTCGGCGGACCTGTCCGTCGCCGTCGTCCACGCCCCCTACCTGCGCGCCCTGGACGCCTTCACCGCCGAGGGCTACCCCCTCGTCATCGCCGGCCACACGCACGGCGGGCAGGTCTGCGTCCCCTTCTACGGCGCCCTCGCCACCAACTGCGACCTCGACCGCAAACGCGCCAAGGGCCTCTCCCGCTACGCGTCCGGCGGCAACGAGACCTACCTCCACGTGTCGGCGGGCTGCGGAACGTCGCGGTACGCGCGCTTCCGCTTCGCCTGCCCGCCGGAGGCGACGCTGATGACGCTGACGGCGGGGTAAGGCGGAGCCAGTCCGGCGGGTCCGTGGCGGGCTGACGGGGGGCGCCGCCACCGGCCGGCGAGGGAAGGGTGTGACGTGCGCTACTCGGCCCGCCTTCGGCCGTTCGAGCGGCTCCTCCGCCCTCCCCCGTCGCCACCCCTCCCCTCGCCCTGACCTGCACGTTCCCGTCCCGCTAAACCGGATTTCGCCTGAGCCCCCGGGTCCGCTAAGCTAAACGCGCATCAAACGGGGTGTGGCGCAGCTTGGTAGCGCGCTTCGTTCGGGACGAAGAGGTCGTGGGTTCAAATCCCGCCACCCCGACGTTTGAGCAGCAGGTCAGAGGCCCGGTCCGCACAGCGGATCGGGCCTCTGGCGTTGCTGAGTGTCTAACTGAGTGACTAAGGCTTCGGATTCACCTCCGGGTCGTCGCCGAAGATGCCGTCCATGGCCACCGCGCCGGTCTGGATGACCGGGCGGATCTGGTGGCGGTAGACCTCCTCCGTGACGGTCGAGTTACTGTGCCCGACCAGCTTGGAAATCTCGTCCACCGACATGCCGCTGTCTGACAGCAACGAGACGAAGCTGTGTCGCAGCTCGCGCGGCGTCCAATCGTTGGGGTTGATCTCAGGCGCGCCCTTGATGGCGTTCCGGAAGTCACGGCGCACGTTGGACGCGTCCATCTCACCGCCGAGACGGGTAGCGAAGACCACGCCGGCTTCCTTCCACTTGTCCCCCGCCGCGACGCGTTCCCAACCCTGTTGCTCACGCTGGTACATGAGCGCTTGGACGCCGAGGGTCGAAAGTGCCAACGTGCGACGGGACTTGCGGGTCTTCGTGTCGCCGCCCACGCGGACCGACCGCCACACCGCGATGTGCGGCGGGACGGGCGGGTCCGCTTTCGGGTCGCCGACCAAATCGACGTTGTCCCACAACAGAGCGCGTAGTTCCTCAGTCCGGGCCCCGGTCACCAACGCCAGCACAACGTAGGCGTACATCCGGTGCCGACGTGCGGACTTGAGTACCGCCTTGACCTGTCGCAGTGTCAGCGACTTGGAGCGTCGGCCGGCCCGCCCCGCAGGAATCGAGCAGAGCGCGACCACGTTCCGCTTGACCTTGTCCCGTGCCATGGCCCGTTTGATGGCGCGGTTCAGGATCGAGTGGACGGCTTGGAGACTCCGCGTGCTGAGCTTGGGCGCCCGGTCCGCGAGCCACTTGTCTACGTGGCCTGCGGTCAGGTCGCGAAGCTTGTACGCACCCAGCAGCGGGAACACGTGGTTCTCACACAGGCTGAGGTTCTTCGCCTTCGTGCTGTCGGAGACGTCACCCTGCCCGTGGTCGAGGAAGTCGCGGACGGCGTTCGCGACCGTGAATCCCTCGGGCGCGATAGCCAACCCGTCTTCGTGGTCGCGCAGAACCTCTTTGAGCTTGTTCTTGGCCTCGGTCTTGGTCCGGCCGCTCCCCTTCTTGACGATCCGCTTGCCGCGCCCGTCGAAGCCGAGCGTGACCGAGGCGATCCAGCGCTTCCGCGATTCGTCCCAGTGAAGCCCGCCGTCGCCTCGGCTACGCCGCTCGGCCAACGTTCCCCTCCGCTTCCTTGGTCAGCAGGCTCATGTACTCGCGGATGGCCGCCGCCGGGATGCGGCGGGCGCGCCCCTCCCGCACGGACCGCAGGCGACCGCTCCGGAGCAACTCGAAGACGGCCGTCTTGCCGAGTCCGGTCAAGACCATGACGTCCCTGACGGTGTAGAGACGCAGTTCTTCGAACAGGGCATCGTGCTCAATCGTGGTTGTGGCCATGCTGTGTCCCCTTCCTGCGGCGGATTGACGGTGAGGTAGACGCGGACGAGCCGGGACTGGGCCGATCCGGGTAGGGGCAGCTGGTGTCGAGGACTTCGCCGGCCTCGGCGATGGCTGTGGCGGTGGCGCGGTACTCGTCTTCGGCGCCGCGGAGCCGGATCTTCATGGGTGGGACTGGGCGCTTGGCCCGCCTGGGGCGTCGGCTTCGCAAAGTAGCTGTGGCGGATTGCGGGCAGCGTTAGCGTGCTGGTCATGACTGACCAGTACGACGCCCAACTCGGCGAGGCCCTGGACAATGTGCGCGACATGCTGCCGGAAGGTGCCTTGCTCCGCTTGGAGGCAAAGCTCCGCCGGATCCACGCGGAACGGCCTGACCTGGAAGGGCCGGAGGTTGTGAACATGGCCTTGGATCTCCTCAAGGGAGACATCGCCGACGCCCGCCTTGCCATGGAGGAAGCACGTGCGAGGGTCGATGAAGCGGCTGCCGCCGAAGCTCGCGACGAGTCCATGAAACGGATCGCAGAACGCTCCGCTGAGCTAGACGCTGTCGAAGCCCGGTACCCCGGGAGGGCCACCATCGCCGAGGCGCTCGCCGATGCCGGGATCTCGTGGGCCTACCTGGGTCTGAGCGAAGAGGATGGGGCCCTCGCCGAGGAGATCCGCCGAGGGTTTGGGAAGTAGGCGATCGGGCGATCGGCCCGCCGACTCCAACGCTCATCCGCCATCTGAAGTGCTCAGTCACTGGGTGTGCCTCCTGCTGTGAGCTGCGCGCTGGACAAAAAACACAAAAATCGGATGAGTGCTCTGACCTGCGGGTTTGTCGCGTCCGGGGCTTCCGCAAAAATCCCGCAGAAATCCCGCAAAAATCGGGGCGGTGGGTCGGGCGCCCGGTCGGTGCTGGGCGTCGGCCGCGCCGCGGGATGGCGGCCGTCATGCGCCGGTGCGGTGCCGGGGTGAGGGTGTCCCGGGCCCGCGTGGGGCGGGCCCGGGATTTTTGCGGGATTTCTGCGGGATTTTTGCGAAAGCCGGGTGCGGGCTGGTCGGGCGCTGTTTCCGCAGGTCAGGGGCTCGCCCCGTGATCTTCGGCTTTTTGTGTTTTTTGCGGCGGGGTCTGCGCGTGCGGGTGGATGCGGTAGCGCACGGTGGGGCGTCCGCGGCCTCGGCGTTCGGGGGCGGGCAGGACGCGGATCCATCCGAGGTCGACTAGGAGCGCGAGGGCGGGGTCGAGGGCGGCGACGTTGGGGAAGTCGCGGCGGGGCAGGGCGGTGAACAGGTCGCGGCGGGTGATGTCGCGGGTGGGGTGGGTGGCGAGGATGTCGAGGACGGCGCGGGCGCGGTCGGTGCCGGTTTCGGTGCCCATGAGGTCGGCGACGGCGAGGGTGTGCCCGGTGAAGTACCTGCCGAGGGTGATTGCGGCGTTCATCGTGTCGGCGGCGATGGGTCGCGCGTAGCCGTCGCGGAAGTGGCGTGCGACGTGCAGGAGTCCCGCGATTCGTGCGGTGGTTCCGGCGAGCTTGTTGGCCCATTCGCCGATGTGCATGAGTGTCCCGGTGGGCCGGAGTTGGGGTTCGAGTTCCTCGGCGTAGGCGAACAACGCGGCCTCGGCGGCCGTTTCGAGGGTGAGTGTGTGGGGCTCGGTCAGGTAGGCGAACGTGAGGACGGTGGCCGCCAAGTGGTGGCGATAGTCGGCGCGGACTGCGGGCGGGACGGGGTTCGGGCGGGTTTTGCGGTAGCCGACCAGGGACTCGGGCAGGGAGAACAGGAACCGCTGCAAGAGTCCTTTGCCGGAGAACGCCTCGACTTTGCCGATCTCGCGGAACACGGCGGGCTGGACGGCGAGTCCGATGGTCAGGGCAGGCCGGGGCACGCGCTCTTTGCGTCCGCGGCGGTTGACCATGATGGGGTCGCCGACGTGCCCTTTGAGGAACACGTCCATGTTGGGCTTGGCGGAGTAGCGGCCGGCGATGATGTCGAAGATGCCGCCCTCGGGGGAGAGCACGGCCACGCGCCCGCCCTGCTCGGCGAGCAGGGTTGCGATGGCTTCGGGGGTGGCGTCGTCGACGATGAGCTGTGGCTCGGGCGGCACGGTGATGGTGTCGGCCTTTTGCGCGAGGTCGACAGCTTCGGCGGTCAGGTCGTCGCGGATGTCGCCGTTCGCGGATGCGGCCTTGGCGGCGGCCTTCTCGGCGGTGGCTTCGGCGATGCGCTGCTCGGCGATGGCTTGGGCGCGCTGCGGCCGGGCGTCGTCGATGAGGGCCTGTTCGGCTTCCCAGAGCGGGCCGGTCATCAGGCCGAAGACACCGGACTTGCGGTTGCCGGGCGGCAGCGCGACTGCGGTGTACAGGTTGACCTGCTCCGTCCACGTGTCAGTGACGTCAACGTGCACGCGCCCGCCCGCGGCGGTCGACAGGCACGCCAGGGCCAGGCAGCCGGCGAGGTCGGGCGGGGTCTGCGTGGCTTCGGCCACCGCGACGACGTACGCGCCGAGCCAGCCGGGCAGTGCGTCGGTGGGAAATCGCGGGACGTGACGGGTACCGGGGACCGGCAGGGGGTCGGGCCAGCGGTCGCCGTCGTCGGCGAGGGCGGCGAGTTCGGTGCGGGCGAGTTGCTCGGCATCCGGGTCGTCGGCCTCGGCGGCTTGTACGACGCGGACTCCGGCTTCGCGCAGGCGTCGGCGTCGTGCGAGGTCGGCGACGCGCTGCGCGTAGTACCCGGCGTTCACCGCGCTCGGCACGGTGTTGATGAGGGTGTGCAGGTACAGCGGGCCGCCGACGCGTTCCAGGATTCCGGCGTCGGCGAGGTAGGCGATGACGGCGACGATGTCGACCGGCTCGCCGGCCGCGGAGAGTTCGACCAGGGCGCGCCAAACGGCGGCGTGCGCGGGCCGGTAGAAGTCCTGTTCGCCGGTGAGTTCGGAGCTGGCCGCTTCGAGGGCGGCGGGGCTGAGCATGACCGCGCCGAGGACGCATTGCTCGGCGTGCGGGTCGTGCGGGACCCCGCCCGGGGCGAGCCGGTCGGTGTCCGGCTCGCCGCGGTCGGAGCGTTCGAACGGGATTGCGGTCACAGCAGCTCCAGGAGGCTGGTCTGCCCGGCGTCGGCGAGGTTGCGGTGTCGGACCTCGGCGCGCGTGAGCTGGTGGTGGGTGGTGTCGTAGGCGAGGTGGCACGCCTGGCACATGGCGCGGAGGTTGTCCGGGTCGCAGTTCTCCGGCGTGTGGTCCAGGTGCGCGACGGTGAGGACGACGTTCGTCCCGGTGCGTGGGTGCGGGCGTCCCTGGTGGGCCTCGCAGCGGGTGAAGTGGCCGGTCAGGCATTGCCCGACGCACTCGCACCGCCAGCGGGCGCGTTCCTCGCGGATCGCGAACGAGATCTGCGGCCAGTTCGTCGGGTAGCGGTCCTGATTCTCGGGACGGATCGGCATCTCACTTCGCCTCATCGATCGGGGCCCCAGAGCGGCAGGCCCACGGGGAACATCCGTCCGGGTCGCCGTCTTCCATGAGCTGGTCGGCGACGGCGTCGAACAGGTCGACCTGCCGGTCTTTCCATTCACCCCGCGTCACCCGGTCGATGGGTGCCTTGTCGAGCGGCACCATCGACCGGTGGAGGTAGGCGGTGCCGCGGAGGGTCTTGCCCTTGGCATTGGCGCCAGCGCCGCCGTGGCGGATGGCGTGGTCGAACGCGACCGCGTCCGCGAACTCCTTCGGCGCCTCATCGCGCATGGTTCGCCAGCGTGAGTTGCCGCTGAACGGGCAGCCGATGCACGCGCTCTTGGGCGTGTCCTCAAGTCCGGCGGCAGTGAGGTAGCGCCGGCAGTCGTTCCGACTCATCCCCAGGTCCAGCAGCGGGAAGACGTTGCGGGCATAGGACACGTCCGCGTCCTTTGCCCGCTCGAACTCGTCCGTGCTGATCCCGATGGACTGGTGCACGTAACGGCCCTTGGGGGCCCGCCCGGCTTTGCCGTCCGCGCGTTCCTTCGCCCCAAGCACGGCGCGGACCGCGGCCTTGATCGGCTTCAGCTTGTACTCGTTCGTGCACTGCCGGCGCGCGAGACCGCCGGTGCCGTCGGGGTTACGGACGAACAGCGGCATCGACGCGAACCGGTGCCCTGAGTCGAGCGCGTCGTCACGGATGTTGCCGTTCGACACCCTCAGAATCGGGATCCCGGCGGGGCCCGCGATGTCGCGGTCAATGCGATCCAGGTGTTGGTACACCGCCGCCGGTTCCCATCCGGTGTCCGCGAAGATCGCTGCGTCGTACCGCGGGATGACGCCTTCGGCCGACAGCAGGAGAAGTGCTGTGGACTGCACACCAGCCCCGAGGGAAAGTACGCGTGGGGTCGCGGTCATGCCAGCACCTCCGCGAGCCGCGTGCCGAGCCAGTGCGCGGCGTTGACGGAGACCGCGTTGCCCGCCTGCATGGTGCGTTCGCCCTTGTTGCCCTTGACCTCGTACGTCGCGGGGAAGCGCTGGGCGAGAAGCTGCTCGTGCGGCTGCACCATGCGGAAGTGGCAGTCCTCGACGTCGACCTCGGCACAGCCGCCTTCGGAGCTGGCGAGTCCGGCGGAATCGACGGTGGCGAGGGTGAGCATCGGCTCGGCGGCGGGCTTGGCGTGACCGCGCCGGTAGGGGACGACCAGGGCGTGGTGATCGGTCGCGGTCGCCGTGCCGAACGGGTCGGCGACCGGGCGAGCCATGTCCTGCGGGCGTGCGTTATTGACGTAGAACGCGCCGTGCGCCGAGTCGGGCATGACCAGGCCGTGGTGGTTGCCGCCCGCGGTCACGGTCGCCAGCGGCGCGTGTACGGGCTCGGCGGTGGCGTTGCGCCGGAACTCCACGACGAACGGCAGGGCCACCAAAGCTTCGTAGCCCTTGGGGTTGGCCATGCGCGTCCGCATCGGGTCGCCGGTGTGCGTGGTCTCGGCGTTCCACTGGCCGCCGTTGGGCACGAGCAGTCCCTCGCCGATCTTCGCGGTGCGGGCCGCGAACGGCGCCGCGTCGGCGGGGTAGGGGCGGCCGTCGTGTCCGGCGTGGTTGACCGTGAGCACCGACCGTGTGGCGGGGAACCGGGCGAGGCCGGCGCGGATGCGGGCCATCGTGGATGCGGCGAGCGGCTTGGTGCGGTCGCCGATCCGGGCGCCGAGGTCTGTCCAGTCGATGACGGACGCGGCGGGGCGGACGTACGGCTCCACCAGGGCGTGGCGGCAGGCGGTGTTCGGGCAGCGGTAGTCGTACTGCTGCCGGTATTTGCCGATCGTGCGGCCGTTGCGCCATGACTGGACGGCGTCGACCTGCTCGCCGCACGGGACACACCACGCGGGCGGGCGCGGCGCGAGGTCGGGCATGGGGATGCCTTCGCGGACGAACACCACGTAGATGCGGTCACGCCACTGCGGCGCGGGCAGGTTGCCCGTTCCGGACAGGTGCGCCGACGACGCGGAGACAACCTGTGAGCGGTAGCCGAGGCGTGCCATGCCTTCGCGCCACCAGTCGAACAGCGGCCAGTCCGCGGCGAATTCGAGGACGTTTTCGCAGAGCACCGCCTTGTACCGGTGCACCTCGGTCGCGCGGATGACGTCGTAGGCGGTCGCGCGGGTGCGTTCCCACCCGGCTTCAGAGACGGATCCGTGTTCGAGCAGGTCGAGTTGGCCCTTGGTGTGCCGACGGCGGCGGCGACCGCCCGCGGGCGAGATCTCGGTGCAGATGGGCGACGCCCACAGCACGTCCGTGCGCGGCAGCCGGCGCATGTCGTAGTGGTCGACGTCGACGCACAGGTGCTCCGCGCCCGGGTGGTTCGCCGCGTGCGTCTCGATCGCGCGAGCCCAGTGGTTCGCGGCAAGCTTCAGCTCGAATCCGGCGGCAACCAGACCCGTCGACGAACCGCCCGCTCCACAGAAGAGGTCGGTGAACGTCAGGCTCATCGCGTCCCCCACTTCGCCGTCATCCGCTCGCCGAACGCGGCGATGCGCGGGTCGGGGTGCGCGCGCAGGTGGGTGAGGGCGGCCTCGACGCGGCGGACGGTGCGCCGGTCGATGGCCTCGATCCACGCGACCGCGACGGCGGCGACCTGGACGAGTTCGGCGCGCAGCGCGGCCGGGTCGTCCTCGGCGAGGGCCTCGGCCACCTCCTCCTGGAGGATGTCGGCCCAGGTGAGGGTGCCGAGCCGGGCTGCCTGCTCGCAGGTTTCCCGGGCCCGGATGGCGCGTTCGATGGAGTCGGCGTCCGCGGTTCCGTCGGGGTGGTTCTGCTCGGCGAACTTGGCGTCTTGCTCGCGCCGCTCGCAGTGGACGGCGCCCAGGACGGCGCCAAGTCCGGACAGCAAGGTGGCCGCGGTCGGGTCCGGCTTTCGGGTGGCGTTTTCGGGTGCGGTGGACTTCCTGGCGCGGGTTCGCGTCATGCTGGAGGTCTCCGTTCTCTGATGAGGGTTCGGGGACCGGGACGGCCGTTCGCTTCTTGGCGGGAGGGACGGCCGTCCCGGGCGGATTCAGTCGGCGTCGGGGCCGCAGACGCATTCGTCGGGCGGGGCGCCGAGGCCGCTGGAGCAGGCGCAGCAGATGCCGAAGGGCTCGATGACCTCGCCCGGGCTCATGGCGCACCGGTCGCACTCGCCGTGACGCCACTCGTCGTTCGGCTCGTGGTCGAAATCGTCATCGGGTTCGTCGTCGAAATCGTCGAATTGCTTCATGTGTGGTTCCTCCGCGGTGTTGGTGGATCAGGTGAAGACTTGGGTGACGGCTTGCACGCCGCTGTTGACGACGGTGGAGCCGAGGCGGGCGAAGGTCTGGCCGATCTGCGTGACGGCGAGCAAGGTTCCGGCGGTGAACGCGACGACCGCGACGCCGGCGGAGCCGTTGCGTCGCTGGACGAGCCAGATCAGGAAGAGGACCAGGAGGACACCGGCGGTCATGGTGACCGGACCGCCGACGTCGACGGATCCCTCCGTGCCGGGGACGCCGGGCGTCGTCGGCGGCGGGGTGGCGGCGGGCATGAGAGGGGTTCCTTTGTGTCAGGCCGCGTCGGCGATGGTCGACGACGGGGACGGTTCGGTGAGGGCGTGCTGCCACGCGTCGCGGACGTTGGCCACGGGCCCGGCGTGGTCGTCGCCGTGGCGCATCGGCATCTGAACGCCGAGGAAGTGGTCTCCGCGGGCGACGACGATGGGCTTGTTCGGTCCGCCGCTCCACACCGTCAGCGCCCCGCCGCGGTCGGGGCCGGCCGGGACAGTGCCCGTCAGGCCGCGGTGCGTGGTGCGCCACGCGGGGATGTGGGTGTGCCAGCGCGCGAGCAGGCGCGGGGCGAGGGTGATAGGGGCGGTCAGGTTCGGCGCGGCTTCGACCGCGTCGCGCACGATGCGCCGCCAACCCGGGAAATCGGCGGCGAGGCCGGATCGGTCGGGCAGCGCCATCGCGTGTTCGCCGACGCTGATCATCAGAGCGCCCTCGACCATGCCGATCCGGGCGGCGCGTGTGCGGCTCGCGACCGCGAGCGCCTTGTACGCCTTAACGTCGGCGGCGGTCAGGAACGTGGCCCAAGGGTGCGTGCTGGGCTCGGGGTTGCGCGACATCGCGAGCGTGAAGCGGTCGGTCGCGACCAGCAGCAGGCCGCGGTTGGAGGCTTCCATGCGCACGCCGCACAGCGCGGGCGTGGAGTCGTCGGTGCCGATGTGCGGGCTGACTTGGTCGAGCATGGTGCGGAAGTCGTCGATGTCCAGCACGGGTTCCTCCAGGGTTGGGGTCGTTGTGTGGTCAGGCGGCGTCGTCGGTGTGGGGCATGTCGGGCTCGTCGGCCGGCGGCAGCGCGCGCAGGTGGCGGGCACGGTCGAGGATCGGTGTGGGGTCGAGGGCGAGCCCGACCCCGTCAAGCGCGGCACGCTGGCGGTAGGCGTCGGCCAACTGCACGGCGTACGCCTGCGCGGCGGCGGTCTCCACGGCGGCGCGGGCCCGGATCGCCTCGACGGTCTCGGTGTGGGCGTACGTCTCGCGGCGGACGGTCGAGTCGCGGTCGAACGCGAGGGTTTCGCGTCGCTCGTCACGCCAGCGGCGGGCGGCGACTGCGTAGACGAGCACGGTGGCGAGCAGCCACAGCAGCACCGGCAGGGCGAGGCCCTCGCTGTACGCGGCGGCCCCCGCCGTCGCCGCGGCGCCGGCGACGGACAGGCCGACCGTGGTGGTGGTGCGGTCGTCGCCGAGCGCGGCGACACCGAACCCGCCGAAGGCGAACGCGCCCATCAGAGCGGCGGACTCCCAGGAGCCTTCCGCGCCTTCGCTGTTCCACCAGCGGGCGGCGATGAGCACGGTCGTGGTGGTCAGGCCGGGGAGCGCGCGCGGGGCGTAGTCCCACATCACGGCGCCGAGGGAACGGACTTCGGGCGGTCGGATCGGGTCGGGGTGGGTCACCGGTATTCCTTTCGGCGGGCGCCTTCGCGGTGAACGCGGACGATGTGGGCGACCAGGCGGGCGAGGCGGTGCAACGCGCGGTGGCCGCGACGCAGCACCACGCCGGCGTTGCCGCAGCGGCGGCAGCTCGCGCCGGGGATGGGGCGTCCGGTGCCCTCGCAGCCGGGGCAGGTCGCGTAGGGGAAGAAGCGGCAGAAGAGGAGGTAGAGCCCGCCGATCACGAGCAAAAAGCCGTTGGCGGTGTCGAGGATGTGGTTCACGGGGGCCTCCTTCGCGGGGCCGGGGGTCAGCGGGTGGCGTCGTGCCGGAGACGGCGGCTGTTGTTGTGGATCCGCCGGCCGATGCGCAGGCGGGCGCCGGTACCCCGGCAGCGGCGGCACTTGGTGCGTATGCGGCGGCGCTTGCGGCGCGGCTCGGGCCTGCCGAGCAGCGCGCGCAGGAGGCTGAACGGCTCGCGGTTGCCGGTGCCGTCGCAGGCGCGGCACGCCGCGAACGGCGAAACCCAGCACAGGAAGGCGTAACCGAGAGTGACAGCGACGATGAGGGCGATAGCGGTGGCGGCGAGGGTCATGACCCGTCCCTTTCCGGGGTTTTCGCAGGCGGGAGCGTTGCGCTCGCTAACCGCTAGCGCGCTGATCAGGGTTGCTTTTGCGCGCTAGCGGGTGCGCTAGCGCTAGCGGAGCGTCCGGCTAGCGCTAGCGCGCCCTCGAAGTCAGTCGGAGGCGTTGATTCCGTTGCGCTGAGTAATCGCTTCGTGGATCTGCTGGCCGCGGACGCCGTACCGGGTAACGGTCTTGCCGTCGACCCTTCGGCCGATCGGCTTCGGCGTGACGCCGAACGGCTTGAGCGCGGAGCCGACTTGGCGGGCCTTGTCGGTGTCCTCCAGATCGGCCCACGCGCCGTAGACGTCGGGGCGGAGTTCGGCGAGGGCGTCGGCGATGTCGTCGGACCACATCGCCGCGTCCTTGCCGCGCGGCATGACCATCGCAACGTCTTCCAGCACCGTCGCCGCGCCCTCGGTCGCTGTCCGCTCGCCGGCTGCGTCGCCGGACAGGGTGCCGGTGTCCTCGCGCAGCGCGCGGGCGCGGGCGAGAATGGTGTGCGCGTCGCCGCCGTCCGCGAGGTACGTGCGGACGATCCCGGCTTCGTCGCTCATGCCGCGCAGGATGCCCACGCCCTTGTGGGAGCGCAGCAGCCGTGACGCATCCAAGCCTTCGGGGTAGGAGCCGGCGCCCAGGATCGTCTCGGACACGTGGTACGAGCCGACCCGTAGCGCGAACCGCACCTGGCACTGGTCGCGGAGCACGGACGGGCAGGCCTTGTCGTCCGGCTTCTGCGTCGACAGCAGCACCGCCACGCCCACCGCTGGCGCGACCCGGGCCAGGAAGACGAGCAGTTCGAGGATCCGCTTGCCGTGGATGGGGTGTTGCAGGTACTCCTGCACTTCGTCGACGACGATCAGGGTCAGCGGCATGTCGTACTTCGGGTCCCGCGAGATCGCCGGGGTCAGCTTGCCCTCGGGGCAGATGTGCACCGGGAGTTCGGACAGCCGGTGGTACCGCGATTCGACGTCCGCCTTCAGCTCTTCCAGCGACGCGAGTACGTGCGCCGCCGGGTCGGTGCCGTCGTACGGCACGACACCGAACGCCGTGCGGTGCGCGATGCCCTTGAAGCCGCGCCAGTCCGGCGACGCCTTGCCGTCGAACACGTACAGCCGCACCCACGGGTCCAGCGCCGCCGCGAGCGCGATGGTGCGCGCGGAGAACGTCTTGCCCTGCCGCGGTACCGCGCCGATGAGCATCGACAGCCACAGCATCGACGCCATGACGTCGTTTCCGCGCTCGTCAACGCCCCACGCAAACGGCTCCCAGAAGTCCACCCGATCCATCGCCAACAGCGGCGTGCGGCCGGGCGAGACGGCCAACGGGTCCTGGTTTGCAACCCACATCGACACCCGCCGCGAACTGGACGGGTCCGGGTCCAAGAAGACCTGCGTCTCGGCGACGTCGATCCCGGACGCGAGCTTGTCGCGTGCCCTGACCGCCTGCGCAAACGTGTTCCCGTACGGCAGGTCCACCACGACCCGCCATCCGTCGCCGTCCTGGACGATCGGCCGCGGGAACGAGATCCCCAGCTTGGCGGTCGTCAGACCGGCGGCCTCGAACGCCCGCTCCACGATGTCCGAGGTGAGCTTGCGGTACCGGAACTTGACCTGTGCGCCCTCGACGATCGGCCGGTCCGCCGGGGCCCCGGAGAACCCGGCGGCAGTCACTCCGGCCGCGCACATGAGCGCCTCGACCGATCCCGGGACCGCCATCGCCGCGGCGGCGGCAACGAGACCGCCAGCGACCGCGCCGAGACCGGTGATGGTGCCCCGGGCTCGGACCCGGGAGTCCCGGGACTTGGTGAGTTTGAAGTACTGGTCGGCGTCGTTGTTCGCGACCGCCGCGGCGCGCAGCGGCTGCCCCTCGGCGTCGAACACCCACCGGCGCAGGCCGTTGAGCCACCGCCACACCCCGCGCGGGGCGTAGGCGGTGAGCTTCGAGGCGTACCAGGGCGCGCGAACGGCGTGGTAGGCGCCGGTGTGGGTGTAGTGGTCGACCGTCCACTTGAGCAGCGCCTGACGCTGCTCGGACACGGTCAGCCAGTCCGGGATGACGGGCTTGCGGGCGGCGTCCTTGGCCTTCATCTGCTCGGCCATGGACGGCGGGTAGAAGTTCGCGGGCAGGTCGACCGACGAGCCGTTGGCGGCACCGGCGTCGTCCTCGGTGTCCGCGCCCGGCAGCTCGATTTCCCACGACCGGTTCGCGTCCCGGTCGCCGGTCCGCCGGGCTGGTTCGGGTCCGGTGTCGGTCGCCGAGTCGGGAACGGCGGTGAGGACCGGTCCGGGACCGGGCGGCGGGACCGGCAGGGGGCCGGTCCCGAGACCGGCCGCGGTGTCGGTCACGTGGTCGCCGGAGACCGGGGGGCCTTCCGGGTCGGGTACCGGAACCAGGGCGATCCCGGTACCGGTCGTCTTCGACGGAGCCATGAGCGGCGTACTCCTCTCGTGCACTCGATGAGCGGTCAGGCGGCGGCGGGCGCGGTGCGGACGGTGCGGTAGTACGGCCGGCCGTCGCGGATCGGCTCGCCGTTGGCGCGCCAGCCGCGCATGGCCGGGGTGGTGCCGCCGCGGACGCCGTACTGGTCGCGCTCCGCCTCGGCGGCGGCCAGGCAGGCCGCGCGGACGGGGCAGGCCGCGCACACGGTGAGGGCAGCCGTCTCGCGCAGCCAGCGCGCGGGTTCGCGTTCGTCGTCCGGGGCGTGGAACAGGTCCGGATCGGCGTCGGCGCAGGCGGACAGCGCGCGCCATCCGCGCGGCGTGGTGGGAACCGTGGCGAGCATCAGGCGACCTCCTCGGTCGTGGCTTCGGGCAGCAGGACGGGAACGGGCAGCGCGGGGCGGTCGGTCTCGGTCGGGACCGGTGCCGGGTCAGCGGGGACCGGGGGAAGGGCGGGAACGGCGACGACCGGGTTCTCGGCGAGCCAACGACGTCGGGCCTTGCGGCCGGTGCTGGCGTCCGGGTCGAGACCGGCGGCGCGGTTCAGATCAGCCCCGGTGGGGGTGCGGCCGACGGCACGTTCCCGGTCCCACAACGCGCGCATCGCCGGTTCGTGCGGCCCAACTCGCTTCGCCCGCTCGGGCGCCGAGACGGCCGGAGCCGGTCGAGGCTTCGGCGCGCGGCGCGGCGCCGGTGCCGACTTCGGCGCCGTAGCGGGTGCCGAGGGCACGTCGGGCGCCGAGACTGCGGGCAGCATCGCGGGCTCCGCTACTGCCGATTCGGCCTTGGCGATGTCGGTCGCCGGGGCCCCGGCGAGGCCGCGCAGGTGGGCGAGGTGGACGAGCAAGCCGAGCACGATCGGCGGAACCGCCGAAACCGTGACGGCCAGCGGCCACAGCGCGCCACCACGCAAGGCATGGTCGACCGCGTTGCCCGCGACCGAACAGGCAATGGCGCCAATGGCATTCCACTTCGCCCACCGGCGGGCGCGTTCGTTGCGGGTGGACTTCGCCAGCCACACCCGCGTCGCGACCATCGCGTACGCGTCGACACACAGCGGCAGCAACGGCGCAAGCCGCGGGTGCCACCCGGTGATCATCGCGAGGTCTCGCAGCGCGGCGAACGACGCGACGGCGGCCGCGGCAACGACCACGGCCATGCCGAAGCCCAACAGCCAGTCCCGCGCGGGCGGTTCGTGGGCGGTGGTCGAGGACATGACGAGTGCTCTCCTTGGTCCGAGGTGCGGTGGCGAGGCGAGAGGGATGGAGCGGCCGTTCGGAGGTGACCACCGCTCAGTGGCGGTGGCCACCTCCCACCGCAGTCAGGCGAGGTCGAACGGGATCGGCGCGTCCCAGCACTCCGCGCACAGCGGCATATCGCCCGCGCGGGAGACCAGGTCGACCAGCGCAATCAGCGCGAAGACGTCGTCGACCCGGTGCGCGAACACGCCGCCGCAGCCGCACGGGCCGACCAGCGTGAGCACCGAGCCGACGGGCAGCGGCACGCCGAATTCGCCCTCGATGTGCGCCTCGGCGGTGTGGTGCAGCCACAGGCCGCCGTCCAGCAGCGTCACGGCGGACGGCGCCAGGCCCAGCGCGGGGACGGACGGGTAGCCGGTCCACATCCCCCGCCAGAGCTGGAAGCGGTCGAGCGTGTCGAGGCCCAGGGAGTTCTCGGCGAACATTTCCGCGCGCATCTCGGCGAGCAGTGCCTCGGCGCCGGCGTCGGCGCTGTCGCCGTGGCCGCGGGAGTTCGAGACGGCGAGGCAGCCGAGGCCCGGGAACGGGTTCGGCTCGGGCTCCGGCGTCGCGAGCGCGGTGGTGGTAAGGGACATGTCAGGCTCCTGCGGTCGTGTGGTCCTGGCAGCGGTCGGACGGGGCATCCGGACGATCCGGCGTCCTCACCCGTCCCGGGCCGACACGCGAACTCGCATGCGTCCCGGGGCGAATGGGGCCGACGGCTAGTCGTCCAGCCACGCCATGGGGTCGTCCTCCAGGTCGCCGAACACGTCGAAATCCTCGAAGTCGACGTCGATCCACGGGCAGACCATCGGCGACAGCCAGATCAGCAACTCGGCGACGGCGTAGCCCGCACCGAGCGAGGCGAGCATCGGCACGGCGTCGCCGAAGGTGATCCGGGCGCCGTGAGCGCCGAGGTAGATGAGGTAGCCGAGCCACACGTACATGCCGGCGAACCCGATCCAGATCGCCACCTTGGCGATCGTGTCCAACGTGCGCGCGATGCCTTCGCGCAGGCCACCCAGCTTTGCGAGCTTCATCGAAGAATCCCCTCAAACTTCACGAAGGCGCAGGAAATGGATCTGTGTGGGATGTGCGGGACCTGCCCCCGGCCGACGCGGACGCGCGGCGGCCAGGGGCGGAACCTGAATGCGGAAGGGCAGCCGACTAGCGGGCGACGCCGACCCGACCCGGCATCGACTCCGGATCGGTCACGTCCGCCTTCATCAGCGCGGCCTCGCGGGCGGCGACGAAGCGCGGGAACTGCTCGCGCTCCCACGGCTGCCAGGTGTCCGGCGAGCCGTGCGCGGCCTCGAAGTCGTTGACGGCCTGCGCGTGGACGCGTGCCTGGTTCGGCCGGCTCACCGGACGACGTCCCGACACCGCAAGTCGCGGCTGTCGGCCAGGGCGGCGACGTCCCCGGCAAGCCCGACGGGCACCTCGACCAGCTCGGGCGTCGACGACTTCGGGAAAACCTCCAAGCCGTACTGCTCGGCGAGCCGCTGGATCCGGTCCAAGTCCGTCACCGTGGTGTACGTGAGGACGTCGTAACTCACCGGGCCGAACGGGAGCGACGCCCAGGTCTTCTCCTTGTCCGGCGCCGTGAACTCCGACGCGACCGCGACGCCGAACGTCTCGGCGAACGCCTCGACGTACTCCGCCGAGCCGACGTACACCGTGAAGTCCGGCATGTAGAGCGGCAGTTTGACGCTCGGGTGCTCCGCCAGCCAGTCCGCGAGCTTCCGGAGCCCCTCGACCAGGGCGGCACGCCCTTCAGGGGATCGGTCAGTAGTCTGAACGTGCATCGTGTCTCCTCAGCAGGTGGTCGATGCAGACCCCGGCGGGGGTTTCCAAGGCGCTGGAACGCCAAGGAACCCGAATCCGTCGGGGTTCTTTTGTGTCTCCTGGAGCAAGCCCCGGCGACTACCTCTAGAGATACACGCCCGCCGTGGACTGCGCAAGAGTTTCTCTAGAGGTAGTCGCTCGCGTGTTGGCTACCTGCGTCGTGCGCGCCGGTGAGTGGCGCCGCAGGCGAGGCAACTACCGCTTGAAGTGACAGGCGTGCTCCCGCGGTTGCCGCACATTTCGCGCCCCCTTTTGAGCCAATGCCGCCAGCGATCCGGCTAGCCTGTGATCGGTTGTGCACGACCAGTTGTATTGCCGCGGCAGGCTGCACGGAACGCTGTACACATGGCCTGCCGCGCTGGCCACATAGACGCCACGGGGAGGCGCAGTGGGGCAGCGGCGGAGAGACCTGACACCGGATGCATCGCCCTTGGCGCACTGGGGTTCGGAGCTTCGGGCATGGCGCGACCGCCGTGGCATGTCCCTGACCAAGCTGGGTGAACTCGTCAGGTACAACGCCAGCTACCTGGCCAAAGTCGAACGCGCGGAACGCAAACCGTCGGCGGCAATGGCTCGCGCATGCGATGACGCGCTCGGTGCCAACGAAGCCTTATGGCGTCTCTGGGAAAAGATCGAGCGGGCCGAAGCAGGCGGGGACGGCCGTGGCCATGTGGCCAGTTCGTCGGGCCATGTGGCCAGCAGCGTGGCCACGCTGGACGTCGTCGGCTTCGACCCGGGACCGTCGGATGAGGAGGTCACTCTCCCCTGCCGGACAGCCGACGGAAGGATCGTCTACGTGTCTCTGCCTCGCCGCGCATTCATCGGCATGGGCATGGGTTTGGGTGCCGCAGCAGCGGCTGCACCTGCCGCCTTTGGTGCTCCCCAGGTGAGTCCCGCGCCGGCGGTCGTCCATCGTGCCGCCAACGCCAACCCGGTCCAACACCTCAACCAGCTCCGCATGGTCCTCATCGACAGCGACAACATGATGGGCCCGCGACCCGTGATCCCCACGGTCGAAGCGCAGTTGAACGTGATCTACCAGCTTCGCCAGGAACACACCGGAGCTGATGGCCGGGCGCTCGCCAAGGTGCACGCCGAATACGCGGAATTCGCAGGTTGGTTGTACCAGGACGCGGGCGAGCTGCGGACGGCGCAGTACTGGACGGACCGCGCCCTCGAACTCTCACACACTGCGGGCGACCACGAGTTGGCGGCGTACGTCATGGCGCGCAAGAGCCAGCTCGCCGGGGACGCCCGCGACCCGTTGATGGCTCTCGACATGGCGCAAGCGGCCTCGGGGCTTGTGCGTCCCCGAAGCCGCCTTGAGGCCGTCTGCGCCACCTACGCGGCTCACGGGTTCGCGCTCCGCGGCGACACCAACGGGTGCCTGCGTTCGCTGGACGAAGCCCGAACCTTGCTGACGCGGCTGGACGATGACCCGTCGTCGCCGTGGGGCGTCTGGCTGGACGCGCCGTACATCGAAGTGCAACGCGCGCGTTGCCTCGCAGACCTCGGCCAGCACGCCAAAGCGGCCGAAGCCTTCCGCGCCGAGATCGATCGGCTGCCTGCCGGATTCCACCGAGACCGGGGCGTCTATCTCGCCCGTGAGGCGGCGGCGCTCGCCGGATGCGGCGAACCCGAGCAGGCAGCCGCCATCGGCATGCAGGCTCTCGCGGTGGCCGCGGACACGCAGTCAGCCAGGATCGTCCGCGAACTCGTCACGCTGGACACGTCGCTCGCTGCTTGGTCGGGTGTCCCCGCCGTCGGGGAATTCCGTGAGAGCTTCGATGCTTCGATCGTTCACCAAGCCTGAGCAGGGGGATTAACCAGCCATGACCGAGCGCCCGTACGTACTGCTGAGCTGCGCCATGTCCGTCGACGGCTACATCGACGACCCGACGCCGGAACGCCTTCTCTTGTCCAACGCCGAGGACTTCGACCGCGTCGACGAGGTGCGCGCAAGCTGCGACGCGATCCTGATCGGTTCGAACACGATCCGGCGGGACAATCCGCGGCTGCTCGTGAACTCAGAGGAGCGCCGCGCCGCCCGCGTGGCGCGAGGGCTGCCTGAGTACCCGCTGAAGGTGACGCTGACCGGGAGCGGCGACCTCGACGGCGAGCTGAAGTTCTTCAACACGGGCGGCGAGCGGGTCGTCTACTGCCCGGACCGCGCGCTGACGAAGGTCAAGACGAACCTCGGCGACCGCGCGGACGTGGTGGCGACAGGGGAGACGCTCGACTTCGGCATCATGCTCGACGACCTCGGCACGCGCGGTATCCGTCGGCTCATGGTTGAGGGCGGCAGCCAGGTGCACACGCGATTCCTCACCGAGGGACTCGCGGACGAGATTCAGCTCGCCATTGCCCCCATCTTCGTCGGTGGCGGCGGACCGCGGTTCGTCAACGACGGAACCTTCATCAACACCTTCCGCGACCGCATGCGGGTCGCCGAGGTCACCACGGTCGGTGACGTGGTGCTCGTGCGCTACATCCCGACAAAGGCCAAGCTGGGCGCATGAGCAAGCCGACTGCCGAAGACGTCCGATGGCTGACCGAAGCCATTGAGCTTTCCCGCAAGTGCCCGCCGGCGGAGGGAGCGTTCTCCGTCGGCGCCATCATCGTCGCGGCCGACGGGACGGAGATCGCCCGCGGGTACTCGCGCGAGACGGACCTCCACGTCCACGCCGAAGAGAGCGCACTCGCAAAGGTCGCGCCCGACGATCCACGCCTTGACGGGGCCACGATCTACAGCACTCTGGAGCCGTGCACCGAACGCCGCAGCCGGCCGCGAACGTGCACTCAGCTCATCCTCGCTTCGCCGATCCGGCGGGTCGTCATCGCGTGGACCGAACCGAGTCTGTTCGTCGCGGATTGCCGGGGCGTTGAGTTGCTCACGGACGACGGCCGCGAGGTCGTCGAAGTGCCCGAGTTGGCCGCTCAGGCTGCGGCCGTCAACGGCCACCTGCCCGGCATCGGCTAACACGACGCGAGACGCCGAGGGCCCCGACTTGGCGAGTCGGGGGCCCTCGGCGTTCGGGGTCAGGCAGAGAACCGGTAATCGAGGACGTATGCGGCGGCGTTGAGGGTCATGTCGTTGAACTCGACCGCCCGCCCATCCGCGGCGTACGCGGTGCGCGCGATCGTGATGACCGGGGTGCCGACATCGAGGCGCAGGCTCTCGACCTCGGCGGGGCGAGGCATCCGGGACACGACTTCCTCGCGGAACTCCGCCGGAGCGAATCCCAGGTCGGCAAGCCTGGCGTAGATGCCGCCGGGGCCCGGGTCCGGCTCGGCGATGGCTGTGCCCGCAGCAATGTCCGCTGGCAGGTACGAAACGGCGGTCATGACGGGTGTCCCGTCCACGACGTAGCGGCGGGACCGGCGGCAGACCATGGCATCCGGGCCCAGGTCGAGCACACGAGCCACGTCCTCGGGCGCCTTGACCTCGTCAACTGCCACGCCCTCAACATCGAGGGCGCGCTCAGCCACGTCCGCATCCCAGATCGATCGCCCACCGCCCCACTGTTCGGACGACAGCCGACGGACAGCGTCGCGCCGAATGCGTGAGAACGACCGCACGAAGATGCCGACCCCACGGTGCACCTCGGTCAGGCCCTCGTTGCGCAGCACTTGAAGAGCCTTCCGGGCAGTCTCGCGAGCGACACCCCATTCCGACATAAGGTCGTCCTCGCCTGGGATCTGGGCCCCGGGCGGGTACTCGCCGGACACGATCCGCTCGCGCAGGTCGTCGGAGATCTCTCCGTACTTCGTGCCCTTGGTCTGAGGGCGACTGCCCACGACACCTCCACTGTGTATTCCAACGTCAACCTTCACCATTGACTCTAGAGATAGTCAATGGTTGAGGCATGTCGTGGGATCCGCCGACTAGGGCCCTGGCCAGGGGTGCCCAGGTCGAGTGCCAGGGAGGCGCTCTCTGTAGCCGCTCGGCCACCACGTGCGTCCTTCCTGCGTGCTGCGCTCAGGCGCTTCTTCCACGTCTGTGGCTCGCTGTACATATCCGTGGCTGGTCATCCAAAACCGTCCACCGCGGCTCAGCCGGGGAGCAGGATGAGTACCGGAACCAAATACACGACGATGCTCAGGAGCGCGAGGGGGAGTCGCATGGGGAGTCCGGGACGATTTCAACGTCCAGATCTTCCGGTTGGTCCTCTTAAGAACCTCAATGAGGCTCTTCATGACCTGCATTTGTGGGCTGGCCAGCCAAGCCTGGACGTGATGCATCGGTTGGCCGGGCGCGGGCCTGGTCTATCCACAAGTACCATCCATAACGCTTTCACTAAACCAAGGCTGCCTAAGTGGTCCACCCTGGAGGTCCTCGTTGAAATACTGGCCAGCCGCACGAGGAATACGAGCCCGGAGGAAGCTCACGATCGCTTCAAGGATTTGTGGAGTGCTGTAGCAGTAGCGGCAGCGGATCCCCCTGCGCCGGATCCCGCCGCACCGGCGCTCGATCACGAATCTGCTCTCATTGACGTCCGCGAACTTGAATACCTTCGCAACACCGCGAACCATGCGCGTTCGATGCCGACCATGATGCAGCGATCTCTCCTGCACTCCACCATGGGTCCAACTCCGGGCTTGTCGGTTTCCATGACATACAAGGTTGGCGTCAGCGGTCCCTGTGGGGACTTCTACGATGTAATCCCGTTGTCAAACGGGCGCACTGGGCTGGTTGTTGGTGACGTTGCAGGACGAGGTGTGAGCGCAGTGCTCCTTATGGGGCAGCTTCGTGCCGGTCTCCGCGCATTTGCTTCTATGGGCATGGAGCCCCACCAGGTCCTGGAACGCGTCAATCTGCTTTTGCTCGACCTGTCCGAACTTTGGATGGCGATGTGTTCCTATGGGATCTTCGACCCACGAACCCGCTCGTTCAAGTTTGCGACGGCCGGCCACCAACCGCCTATGCTCCGCGGGCCACGAGCAATGTTGGACGTTCACCCAGACATCGGGCCCCCGCTCGGAGCCGTTGCAGACGTTCGCTATCGCTCGCACGTCGTGCAACTCCCTAAAGTCTTCGTGGGCGTCATGTATACGGATGGCCTTATTGAGACCCCAGGACTCGACATGTCCGACGGATTCGCACGGCTGCGAAACGTGCTCGAAAATTCTCCGCCCAACCCGGAGCGAGTAATTGAACACGTTATTAATCATCCATGGCTTGGCGGCACCCACGAGGACGACCTGGTGGCCTTGTGCTTTGGTTCGACGCTAGGCCCTTAGGGCGAGCACATGCCCCGCAATTCACATTTTCACGGTTACCGTTGCTAGAACACGGGATCCGGGACCCAGGAGGAGGTGAGAATGATTTCTGAGAGCGACGAAATGAAAGAACGCCGCAGTCCCCCGGCTTTCCCAATGCGCAGACTTCGGGGATTCATCCGCGACGTACTTGTCCAGGTGAGTAGTTCCCTGATCACGTTCATGGTGATGGCCGTCGCCGCAGTCGTGCTTGGCCTGCGCTAGCCGTCGGTGGCTCACGCGCTACACATCCGTGCAGCCCGGGACGGCCCCTACCGTCCCGGCGACTGCCAACCACGCGGACACGTACCCTGCGCCGATACTCAGCCCCCCGCCACGCGCCCACCCACCGCAAGCGCTATCCGTGCACCGCGAGGGCCGCCAAAGCGGCGAGTGACTAACTGAGTGACAACCGCAGCAGCACCCGGCGAACCGCAGCGGACTTCGGCGCTCATCCCTGCGCTGCTCGGAGCCATCTTTCGTACAGGTGTTCGATGTCTGGGATTCCTTCGGGACGAAGAGGTCGTGGGTTCAAATCCCGCCACCCCGACGTTTGAGCAGGTAGAGGCCCTCCTGGGATTCCGGGAGGGCCTCTTGCGTTGCCCGGCCGCCGTCCCCGGAGCGAAGGGGGCGGGGGCGGCCCGTACTTGCCCGCGGAGACGCCGGGTGTCGGCGGAGGCCGGGTCCACGCGGCCTGGGCCGTCGAACGGGCACATGGCAACGGCAGCTTCCTCAACACCGGTGCGGTGTCCGCATCGTGGGGCGGCAACGGCCTCTGCCCGCCGACGAGCACGGCGCCCGGAAGCGGACCGGTAAAATAGCACCACCCGATTTTCCCTCGTGATCGCCCGGTAAAATCGGCCGGAAAACCGGCGGGTCCTGGCATCCGAGCCTGCCCGCGAGACCGTGGACGGGACGGGGACGCATGGTGGATCCCAGCGAGAGCGGCACTGCGCACCCGGCGGGCAGCGGCGGGTCGTCGTCCGCGCCGAAGCTGGTGGTCCGGAGCCAGGGCGAGGGTTCGCCCGCCGTCCACCTCTACCGCAAGTTCGTGCCGGTCGCGCTGCGTGACAAGGTCTCCGCGACGGTGTCGCCGCAGGTCCGGAACAAGATCGTCACCGGGGTCGGCAGCGCGGTGCCCAAGGCCGCGGCACAAGTCCGGCGCGGTGTCTTCAACTTGCGGCACGCCCGCCACGTCGCCGTCCCGGGGCGGCTGCTCCTGGCGGACAACCGCGCGGTGCGCGTCGCCGAATGGATCCCCGGGCTCACGCCCTTGTCGGCGCACCGGCGCAATTTCGACCGGGTGCGCGGGGCGTTCGACACCGCGGGCGTCCGGCACTTCTCGATACGCGGGAAGGCGGCGCACGCTTCCGTAGTCGCCGTTCGCACGTCGGACCGCCGACGAGCCTTGGACGCCCTGCAAACCGCGTGCGACCGCAATCCCGGCTACCTCGCCGTGCTTCGGCCCGGCACCAAGAGTTTCACGAAGGCCGTGGCCGCGTTCGAGCCGTCGGCGTGGGCCGGCGCGCAGAACGCGGATGTCGCCCGCGTCTTCTGGCTGCAGACCGCGGACCAGGAAGGCAGCCTCTCCTTCGGCGAGGCGTTCGGCTGCGAGATCGAGTTCTGGGACGAGGCCGACGACCGGCTGGTGGCACCGCGCCCCAACCGGGTGGCGGACAGCGTCGCCGTCGACGCGCCGATGACGGACGCGCGGGAGCACCTGGCCCTCCGCTGGGCCCCCCGCGGTTCCGATCCGGCCCGCGACCGGCGGATGCCCGAGGAGTTCACCGTTCAACTGCCGGACGACATCCCGTTTCCGATCGACGCCGTCTACACGTGGGTGGACGGCAGCGACCCGGCGTGGAACGAGCGCCGCGACAAGGCGCTGGCCGCGTCCGGCGGACCCGCCGGGCTCAACGAGCAGGCCGCGAACGACGCCCGGTACATCAGTCGTGACGAGTTGCGGTTCTCGCTGCGGTCCCTGGACATGTACGCCCCGTGGATCCGCACCATCTACCTGGTCACCGACCAGCAGACCCCGGACTGGCTCGACACCAGCCACCCCCGCGTCAAAGTCGTCGACCACCGCGACATCTTCACCGACCCCGACGCCCTCCCCACCTTCAACTCCCACGCCATCGAATCCCAGCTCCACCACATCGACGGCCTCGCCGAACACTTCCTCTACTTCAACGACGACGTCTTCCTCGGACGCGCCCTCACCCCCGACTTCTTCTTCCACGCCAACGGCCTCGCCAAGCACTTCCCGTCGCCC